>DAOVVZ010000290.1:0-3601 GCA_030636915.1 Methylomarinum sp.
GCTGACGCTGAATGGTTTACTGCTAAGCCTGTAGTGGCTGAAAAATTAACGGTCACAGTTTTTAAAGTCACTGGTGAAACCAATACAGATGATTTATCACCTGCACAGGATGCATGGTCTAGACCTGATATTCCTTTGCATGCCAAAGCCATGCTTAAAATCCCTAGAGAAGGGGTTACCAATGCAGAACAGCAAATTGAAGATTTAAAACAAAAAAGTTTTCCTGTTGCTTATGTTGGGGATGTTGTTGGTACAGGCTCTTCACGTAAATCGGCTACAAACTCAGTGCTTTGGTTTACAGGGGATGATATTCCTTATGTGCCTAATAAAAGAGGCGGTGGTATTTGTATCGGTGGAAAAATAGCGCCTATTTTCTTTAATACCATGGAAGATTCAGGTGCACTACCCTTTGAGTGTGACGTAGAAAACTTGGCAATGGGTGATGTGATTGATATATACCCATACCAAGGTATTGTTAAACGCCATGATAGTGATGAAGTGGTTTCTGAGTTCTCATTAAAAACCAATGTGATTTTAGATGAAGTCCGTGCCGGTGGACGTATCCCTTTAATCATTGGTCGTGGATTAACTGATCGTGCCAGAGAATCTTTAGACTTAGCGGCATCAGATGTTTTTGAGAGACCACAAGACCAAGTAGCAAGCAATAAAGGCTATACTTTAGCGCAAAAAATTGTCGGTAAAGCATGTGGTGTAGCTGGTGTTCGTCCTGACAGTTATTGTGAACCAAAAATGACTACAGTAGGATCGCAAGATACTACTGGGCCAATGACGCGTGATGAGTTAAAAGATTTGGCCTGTTTAGGTTTTTCTGCTGATTTAGTCATGCAGTCTTTCTGTCATACAGCGGCTTATCCAAAACCAATTGATGTAGAAATGCAGCATACATTACCCGATTTTATTATGAATCGTGGCGGTGTTGCCTTGCGTCCAGGTGACGGTATTATCCACTCGTGGTTAAACCGAATGTTATTGCCTGATACTGTCGGTACAGGTGGTGATTCGCATACTCGTTTCCCTATGGGCATTTCATTTCCAGCAGGTTCTGGCTTAGTTGCTTTTGCAGCGGCAACAGGTGTGATGCCTTTAGATATGCCAGAGTCAGTTTTAGTACGCTTTAAAGGTGAAATGCAACCGGGTATCACTTTACGTGACTTGGTTAATGCCATTCCTTTAGCGGCAATTGATAAAGGTTTATTAACGGTTGAAAAGAAAGGTAAGAAAAATGTCTTTTCTGGTCGTATTTTAGAAATTGAAGGCTTACCCGAATTAAAAGTTGAACAAGCCTTTGAACTATCAGATGCTTCAGCAGAGCGTTCAGCCGCTGGTTGTACTATTCGTTTAGATGAAGCGCCTATCCGCGAATACATCAATTCAAATATCACTATGTTGCAATGGATGGTGGCTGAAGGTTATGGCGATGCCAGAACTATTAACCGCAGAATTGAACAAATGCAAGCATGGTTGGCTAATCCAGAATTGATGGAGCCAGATGCAGACGCTGAATATTTTGAAATTATCGAAATTGATCTTAACCAGATTAAAGAACCGATTATGGCCTGCCCAAATGATCCAGATGATGTGAAAACATTATCTGATTTATCAGGTACTAAAATTGATGAAGTGTTCTTAGGTTCATGTATGACTAATATTGGTCATTTCCGTGCCGCAGGTAAGTTGCTGGAAAAACACCAAGGTGACCTGCCTACACAGTTGTGGGTATCACCACCAACAAAAATGGATCAGGATAAATTAACAGAAGAAGGCTATTACAAAACTTTTGATAAATCGGGTGCGCGTATGGAAATGCCGGGTTGTTCATTATGTATGGGTAACCAAGCGAGAGTTGCTGATAATGCAACTGTGGTATCAACCTCTACTCGTAACTTCCCTAATCGTTTGGGTAATAATGCCAATGTTTATTTAAGCTCGGCAGAATTGGCTTCGGTCTGTTCAATCCTAGGTAGAATCCCCACATTTGCTGAATACATGAGCTATTATGAGCAAATTAATGCCACAGCAGATGACACTTACCGTTATTTAAATTTTGATAAAATTGATAAGTATCAGCAGAAATAAAAGCAGGAATAGTTGAGGAGAGGAGTGACTAGGTAAATAACCAGCACAAAAGTAGGATGGGCAAAGGTTCTTTCGTGCCCATCAATTCAAATATGATGGGCACGCTATCACTTTGCCCATCCTACAAAAAAAACTGAAGTTGTCGAAATTATTTTATGCGCGGTCCTAAGATAATTTTTTCGTAGCCTTGCTACATTGACTTAATTTTCCATCAAACCAAAGTTGATGGCGTACTATACTTCACACGGTCAAGGATGCGGTTTTCTATCGGTTGATTTTTGCCGATAGGCAGCGTTGCTAAAACAGTTGCGTAGCTTGCTATTCGCCTGTTTCAGCGCCTTGCTATCGACAAAAATCAACTCGCTATAAAATCCGCATCCGTAACCGCGCGAGGTATAGTTGTTTTGTGGGTATTACTCAATAAAGGTTTTTTTGGTTAATGAATTCATTTTTGCTCGCATTACAATTTTTAACCATCATTCCCGTTACTCGACCTTTCATTGCCAGTGATAAGCAATTAGGTGCGTCCGCTGTTTTTTATCCTATTGTTGGCTTATTGATAGGTGCTCTATTAGTCCTTTTAGCCTATTTTATAGGCAATATGCCTTTGCCGATTCAGGCTGCACTCATTTTAACTTTATGGGTTTTACTCACAGGTGGATTGCATCTTGATGGCTTGGCTGATTGTGCAGATGCCTGGGTTGGTGGATTAGGCAGTCAACAGCGTAGCCTTGAAATTATGAAAGATCCCGCGGCAGGCCCTATTGCCGTTGTGATTTTGGTTTTAGTGTTGCTACTAAAATGGACAATGATTAGCTATGTACTGGAAAAACAGGCATTTGAAGTTTTACTAATAACACCGATGTTAGGCAGGTTGGCTCTGTTAATAATGATGTTATTTACAACGTATGTCAGAGTTGATGGCTTGGGTGCGAAAATAGTTGCAAATCTACCCAATGATAGAGCAAAAGCAGTTAGCTTACTGAGTCTCTTAATAAGTGCTTATTATTTAGGTATTTTAGCGATAGCCTTCATGTTGATTATGTTATTTATTATAAAATTTCATGCTAAAAAGCGCTTAGGCGGTGTAACAGGTGATGTTTATGGCGCGGCGGTTGAGTTGGTAGAAGTGAGTATTTTATTAGGTGTGCTGATATGAGTAAACATCGGTTTAATGAGTCAGAAAGGCGCGGTGTTTATAAGGCGATTGCCGAACGCAGGGACATGCGTCATTTTTTACCTGATCCAGTCGACCCCAAGGTTTTACATCATTTATTAAAAGCGGCTCATCAAGCGGGTAGTGTGGGTTTGATGCAGCCTTGGCGATTTATTAGAATTACTAAGCAAGCACTCAGGGACTCAATTTATAAACTGGTTGAAGAAGAAAGAATTAATACAGCAAAAGCACTGGTTGAAAGAGAAGATGAGTTTATGAAGCTCAAAGTGGAAGGGGTAAAGGAATGTGCTGAGCTAATAGTTGTTGCCTTACCTGACCAGCGAGAAC
>DAOVVZ010000370.1:0-3024 GCA_030636915.1 Methylomarinum sp.
GTTGGGAATGTTTTTGATTGAATTGACGTGTGGTTTTTACTTATTTCGGCGCGAAATTTGCCGTTAGATAGTTTTCGGATATAAGACATTGCTTAAGCCCTCAGTAATGTTTTAAACAACCACTACGTAATACTACGAGATTATGTTTCGTAGTGATACTTTGGGTTTAAAGCATTCAGCCGATGGCATTGGGATGATTTATCTTAATAAATCAGTGGGGAAGATGGTGGCGATACCGGGGATCGAACCTGGGACCTCGGGGTTATGAATCCCGCGCTCTAACCGGACTGAGCTATATCGCCATATCGAAGAGCTATTTATCAATAGCTCTTAATAAAGAACGGGAATTATATCTTTCAAATTACCTACTGTCAAACATTAAATCTAAAATGTACAACATCACCATCTTGCACATTATATTCTTTTCCTTCAAGACGCCATTTACCAGCATCTTTAGCACCTTGCTCACCCTTGCCATCAATAAAATCCTGATAAGCTGTTACTTCTGCTCGAATAAAGCCTTTTTCAAAATCGGTATGAATTACACCAGCTGCTTGAGGAGCTGTTGCATTGACGGGAATTGTCCATGCTCTTACTTCTTTTACACCTGCTGTAAAGTAAGTTGATAAGTTAAGTAAAGAATATGCTGCTCTCACAACTCTGTTTAAGCCAGGTTCTTCAAGCCCTAAGTCATCTAAGAACTCTTGTTTTTCATCTTCATCTAGCTGAATTATTTCTGCTTCTATCGCTGCACAAACAGCAACAACATTGGCTTTTTCAGTTGCAGCAAATTCTTTTACTTTATCTAGTAACGGGTTGTCTTCAAACCCATCATCTTGAACATTGGCAATATATAATGCTGGTTTTAGAGTAATTAAACATAGCTCTTTAATTAGCTTAATTTCGTCCTCTGTTAAATCTAATGAGCGTACAGCAAAACCTTTATCTAAATGATCAAATACTTTTTCTAGGGTTTGCTTTTTTGCCTGTTCATCTTTATTTCCTGTTCGAGCTGCTTTTGTTGCTTTTAATAAAGATTTTTCGACAGATGCCATATCTGCTAAAGCTAACTCGGTATTAATCACTTCAATATCGCTTAAAGGATCAACTTTACCTTCTACGTGTATGACATTATCATCTTCAAAGCAGCGAACAACATGAATGATGGCATCAGTTTCTCTAATGTTACCTAAAAATTGATTGCCTAAACCTTCACCTTTTGATGCTCCGGCAACTAAGCCTGCAATATCAACAAATTCAATCGTAGTGGGTAAGATACGTTCTGGGTTAACAATTTCTGCCAACTTGTCCATTCTAGGGTCTGGCACTGGAACAACACCAACATTGGGATCAATCGTGCAAAAAGGGTAGTTTTCCGCAGCAATAGTTGCTTTTGTTAATGCATTAAACAGTGTTGATTTACCAACATTTGGTAAACCAACAATTCCACAATGAAGTGCCATAAATTTTATTTCTCTTGTTAATTTGTACGTTATGACTAGCTGTAGTCAAAAAGAGGATTATACAAGTGAAAGCTACTTTTACTAAATTATTTTTCTAAAATTTTCTTTGTAATCATACAGCTGTATTTTTTTTAAATTATTACCCTATATGAAAGTACAGTAATTGAAAGGTTGCGTTTTTTCATTACGCTCAAAAATTCCGGTAATTGCTCCTGCATTTTTCTACTGCATACCATCCTTAATGCTATAGCCTGATCAGCGGAACCGCACATTGTCAGTAATACATTATCTCTTAACTCAATAGCAGTACTCAGTGGGGTGGGTGCTACATGATATACTGGCGAAAAGTTATCTGAGTCTTTCTGAATTTCGTCCATGGCATGTTAAAAAATAGGCAAAGAGTTTGATGGAAAATGTTTTTATGTGTTCGGGTGCTTGTTTAATTAAAGGTGTAAAACATGAAAATAAATAGACTGCTATTGATTAGCGCTGTATGTATTGTACTTTCTGCTTGCTCTAGCTTCGGAAGAGGTATTACTGAAGCGATTATTGAAAAGCAAGAAGCTGAAGATACCCGTTTGTGTGAGGTGTGGGGGGAAGGGTTTACTGGGTTAAAGCCACATCTGGATGATACCAAGGGTAAGATGAAGGTGTTAATGGTTCATGGGGTGGGGGATCATAAACCTGGGTATTCGACACAATTTTTTGAGAAGTTGGCTAAAGCATTAAATTTATCAGTAACTGTCAAAGCGCATAAAAATATTAAATTATCTGATCAAAAAAATCCTGATAAAGAACTGGGTAATTTGCGTATTAATCGCTATTTAAGTGCTGATAGAAAGCAGGAGCTAATGTTTTATGAGTTAACTTGGTCAGATATTACCGCGAAAGAAAAACAAGTACTTGCTTATGATAATTCGGGTGAGTATTCGTTTAGAAGAGCAGAAGTTAATGATTTAATGAAGCATTTTTCTAATGATACGGGGCCAGACCCGATTATTTATTTGGGTGAAAGCAGGGAGGATATCCTTTTGTCTTTTGCTCAATCATTTTGCTGGATGACGCATGGAAATTGGGAAGATTTACCGACAGAAACCAAAGCGGCATGCAAGACACCTGAAGTCGCGTCGATTAATAATGATCAATATGCTTTTGTATCGCATAGCCTAGGTAGTCGGATTACGATTGATGGTATGCAGCGTATTGCATCTGAATTAGGTAGTACAGAGAATAATATCAAAATAGACGTTAATCAGGCGTTAAAGGAAAAGATTATCCCTATTTATATGATGTCTAATCAACTGCCAATGTTGCAATTGGGCAGAAAGCCACCTGAGGTGAGTGATCAAAAACAGGCGTATTGTAACGCGGATGGTGAAAACTATTCTGAGCGGATGCTAGCTAAAACACCAATCATTGCATTTAGTGATCCTAATGATTTATTAAGTTACGCTATTCCACCCGGGTTTGTTGAGAAGTATCTTGATTCCAGGTTATGTATAGATGTGACTAATGTGAATATTAACGTAGCCCATGTATATGATGTTTTTGGCTTGGGTAA
>DAOVVZ010000218.1:0-4182 GCA_030636915.1 Methylomarinum sp.
AGACACTTACGAACTGCGTACTGGCGATGCTATCTTAGATAATGGAAGCTGTTTGCAAATGACATCAAGGCCAAAGTCTAAAGGTTTTTCTACAACAATTCCGCTAGTTTCGAAGAAAGCTTTTTTAGCCTTTACCAGGCTACCTAATGTGAAGTGTCATAAAAATGGACGGCTAGAAAAGTGGATATACGAATAAAAAGTGTGATAAGCTTCACACTCAGCTTTGAATTTAAAAACATTTTAAAGGAGAATAAATTGCGAACAAATAAACTAATCGCATCCATTATCACGATGATGATTGCTTTTTTCATGTTCACACAGTCTGCCTCAGCTTTTGAAAGAGTTGCTGACGAGTGTGTGTCGTGTCACAAGCAAGTCGTTGTAGATAAGGTTGCAAAGGTAGCTTTAAAAGTTACTGTTGATGCCAAAACGGAACGACAGACCGAGAGTGCTATTGTTTTAGCGACCAAACAGGTTATTACAGATAAGAGAATTACCTCGTCAATTGTTATCGCTGATTACCGCACGGGGTTTAAAAGCAGACCTGGCTGGCAAGCGTAACCAGCAGCTACAAACTCTTAAGGATTAAAACCCGCTAGGAAGCATTATTTTTAGCGGGTTTTTTATTACCTGAAATAAACATACTTTTAATGTAAAAACATAGGCTGAATCAATCATGGCAACAAAAAAAGTAAACTTACAATACCTTTTAGATAATGACAAGTGGCAGCTAAAAGTCACGCCTGAACAGAGTGAGATGGTTCAGTTGGCTTTGTTTGGTATTGGTGTATTCTGGAATAATTCAAATCCTTCGAAGGCGATACATACTGATTCTAAGTGGCTAGAGAGGTCTGCTAATGTTATTTATTATGGTGATGGTTTTAATGACAAATTACTTGAGCTAGAAGAGCAAGCCCCACAAAATGATTTTGATACTCAGCAGGAAATATTTAGATGGCTTGATGATGGTGGTTTAATTAAATGCATAGATTCTAGGACGGAGTACGGCATGCGCAATGGTTTTGTAGTTACTATTTATAATAACCTAAGAGCAAACAATCTGTTTTTTAATACACCAAGTCGCTGGAAAAAAGCAACAAACTGGCATGATAAGTTAGATGGTACTGTTACTAATGGTAGGTTGTGTAACATTGAAATAAACAATAATACCGATTCTACAAACACCACAAGATTGATCATTGATATGAGCAGTGATGATAACCTGTTTTATAGCGATGAAGGTATTGCATACGACAACGCAACACCACTAACCAACGCCGAGATTAAAGCGTTTATGGTGGATGGTGATTAACACTTGTGTTAGAATTTACTTGTGGGCTTCGCAATCCACTTAAAAAAGAAAACAGATTTATATTAAGCCGTTATTGGTCAGTGCTGGGTTATCTGTAACCCTTGCGAAAGCACTGAACCTGTAGCGGCTTTTTTGTGCAAGGTACAAAAATGAACAACAAAAAATACAAACTAGGAATGACAGGATGCTATATCTGCGACCATCCTTTTTCTCACGTGACAGACATACCCGTAGAAGCCGCTGTGGAATGGGTTAAAAACGTAGCGCCAGAAATAACGCTGGGGAGCCATGTTAAGACCAAAGACATTACAACCGATGGAAATCGTAAAACAGACGCAATACAGAATGGATGGCTAAACAAGTTATTTGTTATTGTTGCACACGAGCCTGGTAAATTCATTGCTCTTTATAACCATGACGGGGTTTTTTCGGTAAGAATTGAGCAGTTAAGCTAACTAGCATTTTAAACAGGAGGTACTATGGAACAAGGTCAGATTTATATGATTTCATTTTTTTCAGGACTGCTATTTATAGCTATTTTTATTGAGACAGATAAGAGGCGTTTATTTTATTATCTAAAGGGCTTGATTGTGCCTATTTTTTGTAAACACAAGCCATCTCCTTTTACGGCTCTTAACAACCCTGACGTTAATGTGTGCGAAAATGCGGGAAGAATTATGACTAAACTATACGCATGGCAACCGCAAGGACACGGAGAGTACAGTTTTTTTGTTATGGCTGAATCAGAGCAACAAGCGAAAGAAGCGATTGATAAGTATTTAATAGATGAAAATATTGGTCACTGCGAGCAAGACAGATGGGGTACTGATTATTATGAATTAACAGTAGTTGATCTGCTTCAAGTAATTATTAATGAGAACTGATTAATTGCTCACTACTACATAGGGGATTTGTATGGATTTTAAACAACTATTAACCAAGTATGTTGCTAATGTCGCAGCAGCAGAAGGGATTGCTTTTGCCACAAATCCTGACCTTTCCCCATGCGGAATGCTTTCGATGGGATTTACCGATGAAGAAATACAAGTGCTGGAAAGTGAGATTTTTCCGACTGTAAAAAACTGGGATAAAGACCCGTTATGAACAATAAGAGAGGATTAGCGTAATGATAAAAGCCCCGCCACAATATGGAGGCATGAGTGTTTACATATCACCTGATACAAAGGTCAATAATTTCAAGATAAGAGACTCAGTAGCGCTAACAGAGAGTTATAGAAAAAGCATTGATAAGTGGTGTCTTGAAATGTTTGGGTTTAGCGTTACAAATCTTATTGATGACGGGAAGGCGATGGCTCTACCTAACAGAAATAGCTTAATCGTCAACCCAAGAACTTACGAATTACTAAAAGAGGGTGTGGATAAATGAACTACATAACCACGCTACTAATAGCCTACCTAGTGCTTGCAACTATGACTTATGCTTATGTGGAAACGCATAAGGTTGATTGTAAAACGATTAATAGGAGCAATACAAATGATACCTAAACGGGAAAGAGAAATTTACAGGGAAGTAATAAGAGATACTCGTGAAGATATAAGCACGAGTATATTCTCTATTTTTTTAAACGCTTCTAAAGGGCAAAGGAAAACGGCTATTGTTTTTCGTGCTCTATGAATATCAACAGGACAGTTAAGTGAGAGCCGTACTATACTCAAGCTTTGATCTTGAGCCGATTACAATCTTAAGTATAGACCCCTACATCGAGGGCTTGTTAAAAGAACGGGGGCGGGTATCAATGCCTGTTTACGATATAGTAAAAGTGGTGGCTCTTTCATACAATGAAGCCACTCAAGCAAGATTTAGAACCGTAGAGATTATTTCTGAAAGGTTGGTAATACACGGCAAACAGACCCGTATGCTATTTACAGCTAATGACGAGTCTGCCTTGTTGTTACAGTCAGTATTTCTGCCTGGCCAGTACAAAGAAGTTCAAAAAGAACGAGAGAAAGCAAAAATAGCTGGCATGGTCAGTGTCATTGATGTGATTAATAAGATCGGATAAAAATGAATAAAAAACCATTAATGAATAACAGACATACCGCCATCACTTATAAAATTATCAACACTGGATAAGTTAAATACTTTGCTAGAATTGTTATTAGCGTATTCCGAAGCATTATTGTAATCCTCTTGCGGATTGCCTGAATCAAAAAATTTATCGTTATCACCAATACTAACTACTGTTGATTGATATGTTTTAGGCTTGAACTCTTGATAATTAACACCTATCATGGCTGTTGTTTTGTTACTCATTACCCACCTCTTTAAAATATTTACTGGTCGTGCTTTACCGAAGAATATTAATATTTATTCGCCAGTCTATTTATAAGTCTTTTTCTTTTAACCATTGACTGTCTTATTTTAAGTCTCTCTAAACTCCCTACCGAAGAAGCCATTGCTCTATCTGCGCTTGATTTTATAAACTGGCGGCTCATTTTCCATTTAGGTATTGCACCTCTAATTATCGACATAGTATCTTTCATTGTCACGCCCGACCCTCTCAGTGATTTAACTATGTCTTGCCTACTTACTCCAAAGCTTATCATGCTTTTTGATAGCTTTATCATTTTTCGATACGCCTCATCTCTTGCTCTCATCGAGCTACTGAAAGCACTTTCTATATCGCCATCGCTAATATTCTCTCTTGTCCCTGCCGCGCTACTCAATATCCTTTGTGCGTCTTTCTTACTGTCCATGAACGAATACCCTTTATAAATTAAAGATTGATTCATGTTCGCGGTAGATACTCTAAACCCAATAAAAGCCGCCATCTCGTCCGATACCTCATACTCCTTTCCTGATCTTGATTTTGACCCAAGAACTGCTTTTGCCATTCTTTCTATATTGG
>DAOVVZ010000043.1:0-7568 GCA_030636915.1 Methylomarinum sp.
AATTTTGACTTCACAGGAGTGCTAATAAAATGGGCGCATAGCAAGCTACGCAACTATTTTTATTAGTGCTTCTGTGGAGTCAAAAGGCAAGTCAAAATTCGGAAGTTATTAAACCCTCACTCCTTAGTATAGAAGCGAGGCTTTAGCCTCACTTCCAACAGATATAAAACACCTACAACCAAGCCTTATCTACAGCGGCTTGTGGGAAATGTTTTAATAATTGACCTAACAAAACTTCACGTAAACCTTTTAGCTTCACTTTATCTACCATTTCATTGGCAAATGCAAAAGTCAGTATATTTCTTGCAGTTTCTTCATCGATACAACGCGATTGCAAATAGAAAATTGATTTTTCATCTAACTGCCCCACCGTGACACCATGCGCACATCTCACATCATCAGCATAAATTTCTAACTGTGGTTTGGTATCAGCTTCTGCATCATTAGATAACAATAGATTACGGTTATTCATTTCCGAATCTGTTTTTTGGGCGTCTTCGGCAACAAAAACCATACCTTGAAATACACCTCTTGCCCGCTGGTTCAATACACCTTTATACAGCTCACGACTAATAGCATGAGGTTTTAAGTGATTAATGCGTGTGTGATTATCAATATGTTGGCGTTTAACCCCCAAATACAAACCATTTAAATCACATTCTGAGGCAATATCCAAATCGGCATGAATATCATTTCTAGCCAATAAACCACCAAAAGCAAAATTATGATGATTAAAACGACTATCTCGTGCTTGTTTCACATAAGTGCCACCAAAGTGATAAGCCTTATCACCTTCGCTTTGCATCTTGTGTAAGGTTAAGCTGGCATTTTTACCGACAAAGACTTCTGTCACGGCCGCTGTTAAATAAGCATCATTAACACCGACAAATGTTTCAATCACATTGACTTCAGCCATCTCATCAACAACCAATACATTACGGATTGTTGCTAAACATTCTGCTTGTGTCACTATATGCAATAATTGAATAGGCTTATCTAATACTTTACTGGCTGGAATATGAACAAATAGACCATCACTAAACCATGCGGTATTAAAAGCCACAAAACTATGCTCTTCATTACTCACCGCTTTAGACAGGTATTGTTCCAGTAACTCAGGTTTTTGCTCTAAAGTATCAGCTAAACTGAGAACAGAAACATCATCAGCCAGACCATCTAAAGTAGACAGTTCTTTAGAATAACGCCCGTCTACCAACACAACAGTTAACGCATTTTCCAATCGATTGTCATTTAGCAAGACATCATCAACAGTTGCTGTTTGTGAGATCAGCTGTGGTGAAAACAGTTTTTTCTCTATGGCAGAAACATTAGTATAACGCCACTCCTCTTCTCTTAATGAAGGGAAGCCATTCTCAGAAAAGCATCCAAAAGCGTCTGCTCTTAGTGTTTTAAGCCAGTTTATTGACTGTCCTGGCAACAAATCTGCAGTCTTTTCATATTCAGCGATGTAACGACTTACCATTATGCTGCCTGCCCTTCAACCCATTGATAGCCTTTAGCTTCCAGCTCCAATGCTAATTCAGCCCCACCAGACTTAACAATTTGACCATGTGCTAATACATGTACAAAATCAGGTTTTATATAATCTAAAAGACGTTGATAATGAGTAATCATTAAAAATGAACGATCAGCTGAGCGTAATGAGTTAACCCCTTCTGCAACAATTTTTAAAGCATCAATATCCAAGCCTGAATCAGTCTCATCCAAGATACACATAGCGGGCTCTAAAATAGCGGCCTGTAAAATCTCATTACGTTTTTTCTCACCACCAGAAAAACCTTCGTTAACTGCACGATATAAGAATTTCTCATCCATTTGTAATAATTTAATTTTATCCTTAACCAGAGTTAAAAAATCCATCGCATCAACCTCATCTAAACCTTTATGTTTACGAATTGAATTTAATGCCGCTTTTAACAAATAAATATTACTCACACCAGGAATTTCTACAGGGTATTGAAAGGCCAAAAAAACACCTTCACGCGCTCTAATTTCAGGTGCCATATCTAACAGGTCTTTACCCTGATATGTCACTTTACCTTCGGTTATTATGTAACCTGGTTTTCCTGAAAGCACATGAGACAAAGTACTTTTACCTGCACCATTTGGCCCCATAATCGCATGAACCTCACCGGCATTAATTTTTAAGTTAAGCCCTTTAAGAATAGGTTTATCACCAACGCTAACGTGAAGGTTTTCTATGTTAAGCATTTCTATTTTCCTGTTTTATCTGGTTTTCTTGTTCCCATTTAACGACTGGAAACTAAGTAATGATGGGCACGCTATCGCTTCAACCATCCTACATTTTATTTATTATGAAGTTGAGTGCTAGCCTACTGAACCTTCTAAACTAATCCCTAATAAAGCCTGCGCTTCTACAGCAAACTCCATCGGTAATTCTTTAAACACTTCTTTACAGAAGCCATTCACAATCATAGATACCGCATCTTCTGCTGACATACCTCTTTGCTGACAAAAGAACAATTGATCTTCACTAATTTTAGATGTTGTCGCTTCGTGCTCTACTTGAGCCGAAGGCTGTTTAACCTCTACATAGGGGAAGGTATGCGCACCACATTTATCACCCACTAACAAAGAATCACACTGGGTATAGTTACGAGCATTTTCAGCACCTTTACCGACTTTAACTAAGCCACGGTAAGTATTTTGTGCTTTACCCGCAGAAATACCTTTAGAAATAATGGTACTGCTAGTATTTTTACCGACATGAATCATCTTAGTGCCGGTATCGGCTTGTTGATAATTATTGGTCAATGCCACTGAGTAAAATTCACCCACTGAGTTATCACCTAATAACACACAGCTAGGATATTTCCAGGTAATAGCAGAACCAGTTTCAACCTGTGTCCAGGACACTTTAGAGTTATCACCTCGACACTCTGCACGTTTAGTCACAAAGTTATAAATACCACCAACACCATTTTCGTCACCGGGATACCAGTTTTGTACTGTAGAGTATTTAATTTCCGCATTTTCCATTGCGATTAATTCAACCACAGCCGCATGCAATTGATTTTCATCACGCATAGGTGCAGTACAGCCTTCTAAATAACTGACATGACTGCCTTCATCAGCAATAATCAAGGTACGTTCAAACTGTCCTGTATTGGCTGCATTAATTCTGAAATAAGTAGACAATTCCATAGGGCAACGCACCCCTTTTGGAATGTAGACAAAAGAACCATCAGTAAATACAGCGGCATTTAAGGCTGCAAAAAAATTATCACCTGCGGGCACCACTGTGCCTAAATACTGTTTCACTAGTTCAGGATATTCCTGCAAAGCTTCTGATATTGGGCAAAAAATCACCCCAACATCTTTTAACTTACCTTTAAAGGTTGTAGCAACAGACACACTATCAAAAACCGCATCCACAGCAACCCCTGCTAACCGTTCTTGTTCATCTAAAGGAATACCCAGTTTTTTATAGGTATCCAGCAATTCAGGGTCTATTTCATCAAGACTTTGCGGCTTATCCGAATCTTTTTTAGGTGCTGAATAATAACTAATGGCTTGATAATCAATCGGCTCAATATTTAATTGCGCCCAATCAGGTGATTTCATGGTTTGCCAATGACGAAATGCCTTCAGCCGGTATTCCAGCATAAAGTCAGGTTCATTTTTAACCTTTGATAGCTTGGCAATCACCTCTTCATCCAATCCTGGAGGAAAGGTTTCTACCTCTATATCAGTCACAAACCCTTGCTTGTACTCTTGAGCAATGAGATTTTCTATTTCTTCTGCACTTGATGACATAAAATACTCTATCTATATAAACTACTAACTGGAATCAATATTTCTTCTGGCTGTTTTGCTGGCATAATCATGTCAGCTAAAGTCACAGACTCCAGCGCATTAAATACCGTCTGGTTAATCAGACCCCAGTTACCTTGAATTTCACAACCTGTTGCCTGCTCACAGTTTTTATGAGAAACACTGCACTCAGTCAACGCAATAGGCCCCTCTAAGGCACTAATCACTGTTGCCACGGTAATTTTATCAGGTGACCTAGCAAGTAAATAACCGCCTTTTGCACCTCTAACAGAGGTTAAAACCTTAGCCTTAACCAGCAGTTTAAGGATTTTACTCACAGTAGGCTGAGCAATACCTGTGGCCTCAGCCACTTCAAATGCTGCATGCATACTACCCTGATCTTTCGCCATATAGCTTAAAATCACGGTTGCATAATCAGTTAGTTTACTCAGCTTTAACATTACATTCCCACCTCAATGTGGACTATTTTAGTCCCATTTAATTTCATAGTAAAGCACTAGGTTATTATTAATTCCAATATTTGCCCTGCTCTAATCGCAAGCTTTTAACAATACGCCTATTCTTTTTCATGTTAACTACAATCGCACCCGCATCTGCAGTATTCTTCCATGTTGCATTTATTTGTTCATATCGCTTTAAAGTCGCCTTATGCGGAAATGAAAAACGATTTCTATAACCTGACGGAATCAATACCTTATTAGGGCTAACAGCCTTTAAAAACATTAAAGTTGATGAGGTTTTACTGCCATGATGGGGTGAGATTAAAATATCACTGTCTAATTTATCCATCTTATTTTTAAGCAACCACTTTTCCGCCTCAGCTTCTATATCACCTGTTAACAAAATAGAGCCATGCTTGCTACTTACCTTAAGCACACAGGAGTTATTATTATCACCTTTTAATGTGCCCTCATCAGGCATAAGAATCTCAAAATACACCTGATCCCAATCCCAAAACTGCCCCGATTTACACTTAATTAAATCATGATGCTGCAAACTAGCAGGCATACTACTAATAACTTGCTTGACCTGGCTTTGGCTAATTACCGACTTAGCTCCACCAATATGATCATTATCAGCATGGCTAATTAACAGCTTATCAATAACATTAATTCCTTTACTTTGTAGAAACGGGATAACGACAGCACTGCCCATATCATAGCTTTCTGAGTATTTTGCCCCCGCATCAAACACCAAAGTATGATTTGCAGTTTCAATAACAGTCGACAAGCCCTGCCCCACATCTAGCAAAGTCATCACAACCTCCCCCGGCTTTGGCTGATCAGGCTTATTAAAAAATAATGGCAATAACAAAACCAATCCTAACCAGCGTGCCGGAATCCCTTTAGGTGATAACAATAACAACACCCCAAAAAAAGCAAATACAAGCGCATAAAAAGGTGGTGGAACTGCAGTGATCGTAGCAAATGGCAATTCGGCCATTTCTAGCAAAACAAACCATAAAATCTGCAATAACTTGTCAACGACAAATAGAACATACCCTGCTAATACCGAAGAACAGGACATAGCTACCACAGCAATAAAACATAAGGGAACAATCAATAAGCTAATCACAGGCACCGCTATAAAATTAGCAATTGGTGCAATAATTGAAAACTGCTGAAAATAAAACAGTAATAAAGGTGATAAGCCTAAGGCTGCAACCCAATGAATTTTAATTGCGTCGTACCAATGCCCTGCTTTACCCAACCGCCCAGCCAAGCTATACACTATTATGGCCACTGCTAAAAAAGACAGCCAAAAACCAGCTGACAATATGGCCAATGGATCAAATATTACAACAGCTAACACAGTAAAAGCCAAAGTATGCGTAACCGTGATATTTCTCTGCCAGACAATAGCATTCATAGCAATTACCAACATCAATAATGATCGTTGAGTAGGAATGGAAAAACCTGCCAGTGCTGAATAAAACAAGGCGATAAATACAGCAGAAAGGGCTGCCATTATTTGAGGAGAGCTAACTAAAAACCGAGTGGATATTTTTAACACTAAAAAATAGACCAATCCAGAAATAAGACCGATATGCAGCCCTGATATAGCTAACAAATGCACAACACCTGTCTTCTTAAAAACATCCCATTGCTGATCGCTTATATCGTCCCTCTCACCTATTGTTAATGCCTTGATCACACCAGCATAATCACTGTTTTTTAATAAGACAGTTAATTCATCAGCAATAAATTGTCGCAAAACATTAATGCCTTGCCAGCTTGAATCTGTCTCTAACAGTTTAGGCGTTGGAAAAGCTCTAATGTAGCCAGTAGCGCCAATATTTTGTACAAATAGCCAACGCTCATAATCAAAAGCACCTGAATTAAATCGACCATGCGGTTTTTTTAACTTGACTGTAAATTGCCAGTATTGGCCTGACTTAATAACTTGTTTTGGGAAATACCAGCTGAGACGGATTTTCTTAGGAAAGTTGCTTTTTGGTTTTGATACTGAAAAATCAAAGCGGACTCTGCGTTCATCATACTGCGGTATGCCAACGACTTTACCTTCAATTTGAATATGCTTACCTTGTAGATGGTTAGGCAATCTATCCACCAAACGTATATTGGCAAAAATAATTGCCCACAGCACGCCAATAACAAAAAAAACCAACAACCCATAACGCAGAAAAACCAAAATTGGCAGCACAAATAAAAGCGCTAAAAGCCAAAAAGTTTCAGGCAATACAGATAATTGTTGAACAACAATAATGCCTGTTACGAATGACAGGACTGGAAATAACATTCCCTATGATTCTGATAAATTATGTCTTGCCTTCTTTCCTTACCGGCAAGACTTAATAAAAATTATTTATTTATCACTTAGGGGCTCTTCCTCAGACTTACTAAAACTATCGACAAAATCTTGTAAACCTTTTTGTACTAGGTCGTAAGTACTATCGATATTACTTGCAATACCCCCTTCTAAAACATTAAGGCCGCTTAATATTCCTCTGGCATCTGCAAACCCCTTATCAATACCACCACTAATAATGTCTGTAAACGCCTTTACCGCCTCTTCCTCAGACAGCTCAGAGTGTTGCTCGCGGTATTTAGAGTAGAACGCAGTACTCATTGAAACGATTCTATCTGCTGTTGCCTCAGGACTGACATCCAAGCCAGAATCATAAGCATTCTGAATAGCATTATCTCCAAGCTCCCCAGCTAATGCCTCATTAATCCCTTCTATTGCTGTCTTATACAGCAGCGCCATAGGGTTATTACCCGCACTAACACTAACCTCTAGATTTGATTTAAGAATAGACGCATTAAGCTGTTGTTTTGCAGACAATGTGTCTGGTTTCTTTATCTCATTTTTATCTTGAGCCACACTAGAAACCGCTTGACCAGAAGCCCCATCAGCAGACTTGTTATGACCCGCTTTCAAAGAAGATACTTTATGCCCAAATGTATTTGCACTAATTTCGTTTGCCATGACACTCACCTATACATATAGTTACAGCCTAGTATAGCGACTGATTCCCCAAAAACTAAAGTAAATTTACTTAATCAATAATTCGAGTTGATATTAAGGCGCAACAAAAGCCGTACAAAGTATATGCACAATATAAGTACCAAACCTGATAAACTTAATCCAATTCATTCAACCAAGACACAGCATCATGCCAAAAAAAATAATAAAAAAATATCTGCCTGATCCTGAAAAACTGAAACAACAGAAGAGCCTGCAGTTTTTAGGTGATAGATTACATGAACCTAATTTATGGCACTTAAACA
>DAOVVZ010000057.1:0-7137 GCA_030636915.1 Methylomarinum sp.
AAACTCACTGACCAGCATTTTATGTTTTTGAATCGCATAAACGGTTCGTCTACCCCAGACTTTTTGTTCAACATCAACTTTTTCTATTAATGCAGGTGTCCATATTTTGTGCTGTACACAGCTAATATCTAATTCCAAGCGTTCTAGTTTAGGGTAAGAAAATATCACTTCACCTAAGGGCCTAGTACCTAAATGCGATAAATTTCGTTTGGCTATTTTTATGGTTTTTTCGGGCAGAATGGTTCTGGCAAGAATTAAGGGTTTGCCATCCGCGTGTAATAAAACTTCCCTGACTAAATTGTATTGTTGGTGAGGAAGATTTAATAGATTGCATTCACTCAGAAACGCGGGTTTCCAGCGGTGAAACAATATTTCAACTGTAAATGCAGAGCCGTAAACGTTACGTAGTCTACGAGTTAATGAACCTTTTTCATAAACCCATGAGTGCACATCAGCAGGCAATGTCTGTTTGATGCCTGGGTGTTTTTTTTTCCAGTGTGGGTCTTGAGTGAATAGACAACTACTTTTGTGCACTTATCTTTATACCTCGGAATAAAGAGTGGTTTGACCTAGCCAGCGATCAATTATAGGTTGGATTGTCTTTGGGTATTGACTACAGATAATTTGAGCTGCGTCCTGTACCGATTCGAGTAAATCTGTGTCTCGATTGAGGTTAGCAATTTTTAATTGCATCATCCCTGTTTGTCTAGTGCCCATAACATCGCCTGGGCCGCGTAATTCTAAATCTTTTTCGGCAATCACAAAGCCATCGTTACTTTCTCTTAATACCCCAAGTCTATGTCTACCCATATTAGATAACGGGCTTTGATACATTAATAAACAGTAGCTTTCCTGGTCGCCCCGACCGACCCTGCCGCGTAATTGGTGTAGTTGAGATAAGCCTAATCGTTCGGCATTTTCAATAATCATTAAACTTGCATTAGGGACATCGACACCCACTTCAATAACCGTGGTTGCCACTAATAAATCATAATCATGATTTTTAAAGCCTTGCATGATGGTATCTTTGTCAGCCGATTTCATTTTACCGTGTACCAGAGCGACACGTACATCGGGTAAAACTTGAGTTAAATACTCGGCAGTTTTTTCTGCGGCTTCACATTGTAAAACTTCAGATTCTTCAATTAAGGTGCAGACCCAATAAGTTTGGTGCTTGTTAGCTGTCCAGCGATTGATTTTAGTAATGATGTCTTCGCGTCTTTCAGCAGGGATAACGCAAGTTTTTACTGGTTTTCTGCCGGGCGGTAGTTCATCAATAACGGAAATATCTAAATCAGAATACTGCAACATAGCCAGTGTTCTGGGGATAGGGGTCGCTGTCATAACTAATTGATGTGGACGACGATCCTGATGTTGACCTTTTTCCCTTAGCGCAAGGCGTTGATGTACGCCAAAACGATGTTGTTCATCAATAATAATCAAGCCCAGGTTGTTAAAAACAACACTCTCCTGAAATAAGGCATGTGTTCCTATAATAATGTTGGCAGATCCATCTTCTATAGCCGCTAAAGATTCCTTACGGGCTTTACCTTTTAGCTGACCAGTTAAATAAACAATGTGGCTGTTGGCGTTTTCGAACCATTGTTTAAAATTGCGTAGGTGCTGTTCTGCCAGTAATTCGGTGGGTGCCATAATGGCAACTTGATATTGGGTTGATATCGCTAATAAAGCAGCGAAAGCTGCGACAATGGTTTTCCCTGAGCCTACATCACCTTGTACCAGTCTAAGCATAGGGTGGTTTGATGTGCAGTCTGTGGTAATTTCACTCACCACACGATTTTGAGCAGCAGTTAACTGAAAGGGAAGGCTGTTTAGAAAATCATTAATTTTTGCGTTATCAATATTAAACACAGGGGCTTGCCACTTTTTAACTGCCGCTTTGTTTTGGATTAATATTAGATGATGAGCTAATAATTCCTCAAAAGCTAATCGCTTTAATGCCGGTAAATTACCTTGTTGTAGTTGTGCGGCGGTAACTTGTTCTTCAGGTTGGTGTAATGCCAGTAGTGCCGTCTTTAGTGTAGGGAAATTAAATTTCGATAAGATGGCCTGAGGTAACCAGTCTGTCAAGTTGTCTGGGTGTTCTAGGTAGCATGATAATGCTTGTTTAACTGCTTTTCTAAGTGTTGCCTGTCGCAAGCCTTCGGTTAAAGGGTAGATGGGGCTTAAACAAGGTTCTGTGATATTTTCTGTAGAAGAAATGACTTTGTATTCAGGATGGACTATTTCCAGCCCTTGGTAACCATGCCGGATTTCACCAAAGCAACTAACCAATGTGCCTGGGCTTAGGTTTGACTTTTGTTTAGCGGTAAAGTGAAAAAACTTTAAGGTCAGATAGCCTGTTTGATCACTGATCCTACAGACAAGGCTGTTTTTCCCTTTAAGTAATACCTCGGTAAACTCAACCGTACCGCAGGTGAGTACAGACATTCCTGGGGTAAGGGTGTTTATGGGGTATATTCTGGTTCTGTCTTCGTAACGAAGGGGTAGGTGAAACAGCAGATCTTTAAGGGTGTTGATCCCCAGTTTTTCCAAACGCTGGGCTGACTGAGGACCGATGCCTGATAATGAAGCGACTGGTTGTGCCAGAGGTTCATGTGTATCCATGGTTTATACGCTAGCTTGGGTATTCTTCTCTAATAACCATGATAGCATCCATTTCTACGCTAACACCTTTAGGTAATGCGGCAACACCAACAGCTGCGCGGGCAGGGTACGGTTGAGTAAAATATTCACTCATAATCTCATTTACAATAGGAAAATCAGAAAGGTCTGTTAAAAACACATTCAATTTAACAATGTCAAAAAAATCACCGCCAGCCGCTTCTGCAACTGCTTTAAGGTTGTTAAAAACTTGTCTGATATGTACAGAAATATCACCTTCAATAATTTCCATGGTCTCAGGAACTAGCGGGATCTGACCGGAAAGATAGACTGTATCATCCACTTTTATCGCTTGTGAATAAGTACCAATGGCTTGAGGTGCTTTGTTGGTTTCGATGATTGTTTTTGACATTTTATGTTCAGTTTCTAATTTATACTTGCTTGAGTTAAGAATGGTGCGGCGTAAAGCCTAGTTAACAATATTTTACGCTTTTAAGCCTTAACGCGGGTAATTTTTAAAATGATAAGCAATTTCTTTAATTTTCGTATGATACTGGCTAAATGAACCCTGTCTTTAACGGTTAAGGTGATTAAGTCAATAGAAACTTTATCATCCTGATCGGCGATGGAGACACTTTCAATATTGGAATCCATACTGGAAATTGTAGAGGCAATTGTGGCCAGTGTGCCGCGTTGGTTCAGTAACTCAATTCTAAGTTCAGTAGGGAACTCACCTGAAACTTCCTGGCTCCATTCAACATCAATCCAGCTAGTTTGTTTTTTACGAACGTCCTTACTATTACGACATTCCGGGTGATGGATGACTATACCTTTGCCTGGGTTAAAAAAACCAATAATAGGGTCGCCAGGAATGGGGTGGCAACATTTTGCTAAGGTAATCACCATGCCTTCTGTGCCTTTAATGATTAAAGGTGCGTGGTCAGTTGTCGTTTCTTCTAATTTGACCGCAGCATAGATGTCTTCTTGAGAAAGCCTTTTGGCAATTAAGATAGGCATTTTGTTGCCTAAGCCTATATCTTCTAATAGCTCATCCATAGATTTCATTTTCATGACATCTAGCAACTGCTGAATTCGAGAATCTTCTATTTCGTCCAGTTTAATATTTGAGCTTTGCAGCTCTTTTTCAAGTAAGCGATGACCCAGACTAATAGCTTCTTTTTGTTGAAAGTGTTTAAGATAGTTTCTTATGCTGCTACGTGCTTTGGCAGTAACAATGTAATTCAGCCATGCTGGGTTAGGCGTGCCCCAGGAAGCGGTGATTACCTCAACTGTCATGCCATTTTCAAGTTGGGTTTGCAGGGAAACCAGTTTATTATCAATTCTGGCAGAAATGCAGGCATCACCAATATCGGTATGCACGGCATAAGCAAAATCAACAATTGTAGCGCCTCTGGGTAATTTTATAATATTGCCTTGAGGTGTAAAAACAAACACTTCTTGAGGGAATAAATCGACTTTTAAATTGTCTATAAACTCCAGTGAATCGCCTGCGGTCTTTTGCATTTCCAATAGATCTCTCAGCCATTCATTGGCAAGCGCTTGGGAGCTTTCGCGGTTAGAGTCGTTAGATTTATACAGCCAATGTGCTGCAATGCCCGATTCTGCCAAGCGATGCATTTCATGGGTTCTAATTTGTATTTCTATGGGCACGCCATAGGGGCCAATTAAAATGGTATGCAGTGATTGATAGCCATTGGCCTTGGGGATTGCAATGTAGTCTTTAAACTTACCCGGAACAGGTTTAAATAAATTGTGAACGCAACCTAAAATGCGGTAACAGTCATCAACGTGGTCACAGTAAATACGAAAAGCATAAACATCAAAAACATTGGAGAAAGGGATTTTCTGACGCTGCATTTTCTTGTAAATGCTGGCGATATTTTTTTCTCTGCCAACTACTTTAAATATAAGGCCAGTTTGATTGAGTCTATTTTGAATGGCGCTTTCAATGGTGGTAACAATTTCTCGTCGATTGCCTCGCGCTTTACTTACGGCACCTTTAAGTACGTGATAACGATGCGGGTATATGGCTTCTAAACATAATGCCTCTAATTTGTGGCGTATGTTGTTCATGCTCAGGCGGTTAGCCAGCGGAACGTAAATTTCTTGTGTTTCTTTGGCGATACGACGTTTTTTTTCATTCGGCATAGAGCCGAGTGTTTGCATATTGTGCAAGCGGTCAGCTAGTTTGACAATAATGACGCGTAAGTCTTTAGCCATAGCCAATAGCATTTTTCTAACGTTTTCAGCCTGTGCTTCAGCGTGTGATTTGTTATCGAGCTTGCTTAGCTTGGTAACACCATCAACCAGTTCAGCAACACTAGGGCTAAATTCTTCGCTTAATTCATCTTTGCTGATGGGAGTATCTTCAATGACATCATGTAAAATAGCGGCAAGAATACCCCTGGTATCCATGCGCATTTCAGCAAGGGTGATAGCAACAGAAAGAGGGTGGCAAATATAAGCTTCGCCACTTTTACGAAATTGCCCAGAATGGGCATCCGCACCAAAATGATAGGCACGGACAATATTATCTATTTGATCCGGGTTTAAGTAGCTGCCCGCAATTGTTGTTAATTGCTTTAATAATTTTGATTCCGGAGAATCAGTCTCCGCAGAGGGGGCTATAGCAGCTACTTCCAGCATGTGCGTTTAACTTATTTCAGGTGTATTGGATCGTGGTAACTCACCTGTGTTGTGTAGAAGATCAATATTCTCTTCAGTCACATGGCCTTCAGCAATTTCACGTAAAGCAAGCACAGTATCTTTATCTCTACCACGAGGAATAAATTCGTCAGCCCCTTTTGCTAGTTGACGCGCTCTTTTACTGGCTAATAAAACCAATTTAAAACGATTTTCAACATTTTCTAAACAATCTTCAACGGTAACTCGAGCCATTATAAAAACCTATTAAATTTGAATTAATCTCGCGTAGTATATTTACCTAAAAACAAGGCTAATATAAAAGAGAACTGGCTATTATATGAATAAAATGATATTTAAGCAATTTTGGATTGCCTAGAACTAAAAATGGAGTGATTTTTTGCAGGGAATGCTTAGAGCAGGGGAGAGTAGGTATATAGAAGTGTGCACAAAATAACTTCAACAACTTGGACGTGAGGCTTTAGATACTTTCACAGCTTCTTTAGCCTCGCCAGTCTCACTTCCAATTTAATAGTTGTAAAGCTTACTTCGTGCACGACCCTTACTTTTTATGCGTTACGTTCTTCTAAAATTGCCACAGCAGGTAAAACCTTACCTTCTAAGAACTCAAGAAAAGCACCACCACCCGTTGATGTGTAAGATACTTTGTCTTTTATGTTGTATTGGTCAATCGCAGCAAGCGTATCACCACCACCCGCAATAGAAAACGCTGAGCTATTGGCAATCGCTTCTGACATGGATTTTGTGCCATTACCAAATTGCTCAATTTCAAATACGCCTACAGGGCCATTCCAAACGATGGTACCAGCTGTTTCTAATATTTTTGCGTACTGTTTAGATGTTTCTGGTCCAATGTCTAAAATCAAATCATCATCTTCAACATCGGCAACATTTTTAACAGTCGCTACAGCGGTATCCGAAAATTCTTTAGCGCAAACCACGTCAGTAGGTACAGGAATATCAGAACCTGATGCTTTAGCTGCTGCCATTAAGCGCTTTGCTTCATCAATTAAATCCGCTTCATAAAGTGATTTTCCAACAGAATATCCAGCAGCTGCAATAAATGTATTAGCGATACCACCACCAACAATTAATTGATCAACTTTAGTTGATAAAGATTCTAAAACAGTTAATTTAGTAGAAACTTTAGATCCACCTACAATAGCTACTAGAGGCTGGGCAGGTTGGTTTAATGCTTTACCTAAAGCATCAAGTTCATTTGCTAGCAGAGGGCCTGCACAGGCAATAGGTGCAAATTTAGCAACGCTATGAGTTGATGCTTGTGCTCTATGCGCAGTACCAAAGGCATCCATCACAAAGATATCACATAAAGCAGCCATTTTTTTGCCAAGATCATCATTGTTTTTCTTTTCGCCAGCATTAAAACGGACGTTTTCACAAAGAACAACTTCACCGGCTTCTATATTGATACCGTCTAACCAATCTTTTTCTAGACGAACTGGCTTTCCAAGCAATTTTGACAATTGGTCTGCAACAGGTTTTAAGCTAGACGCTTCATCAAACTCACCTTCAGTCGGGCGACCTAAATGAGACATAACCATAACAGCTGCACCAGCATTTAATGCTTTTTCAATGGTTGGTACACTTGCCTGAATTCTAAGGTCACTGGTTACTTTGCCATCTTTGACAGGTACATTTAAATCTTGACGAATTAAAACACGTTTACCTGATAAATCCAGATCAACCATTTTTTGTACAGACATAATCACTTTTCCTCTATGTTTTTAAAGTGTGAGATGGCTTTATTATAAAGGTGAAAGGTGAAAGGTGAAAGGTGAAAGGTGAAAGGTGAAAGGTGAAAGGTGA
>DAOVVZ010000024.1:0-8883 GCA_030636915.1 Methylomarinum sp.
AACACCAGCTAAAAGGCCACATTATAGTCTGATGAATAAATCTAAAATAAAACAACATTACAGTTTAGATATCCCCTATTGGAAAGATTCAGTACAATTTTGTCTGGGATATTTAAATAAGCCAGATAATGCTTGAGTTGAATGCTAAAAGGTAGAAAAGGGTGATGAGAATCACATTTCTAGTTAATTGTTATGCTTTTAGTCCGGTTATTAAAGGAATAGATTGCAATTATAAATAAAGAGACTAAATTGATTAACGAATAGAGTGAGTTGCTTTTATTGTTTGCAATACAATCTATTCATTAAATCAATTACTTTATGGTGATAAAAAATGAGAATATTTATAATTCTATTAGCACTAATTTCAATTAATGCCTATGCAAAACCAGTTAATGTAAATACGGCTGATGCCAAAGTAATTTCTGAGTCCTTAAAAGGCATAGGGCAGAAGAAGGCAGGGGAAATTGTTCGTTATCGTACTAAAAATGGCGCATTTGAATCACTTAATGATTTAATTAACGTAAAAGGAATTGGTCAGAAAACCATTGACAACAATGCCAGTGATATTCTTTTTTCTAATGCAAAATCTAAGAAAGAAAAAAAGTCGAAGAAGTCTAAGCAATAGTATTTATAGCTTTCCAGTAAAGCACTGGCTTTGGTCAGTGTTTTTTAGTATTAAGGGCATCTCTAAAAATTGCCCCCTATTTTCAAACCAGTGCCAATTGAATACTCGTCTTAGGTAAAATATGTCATGGTTTAGGTGATGGTGGTGGTGTTATATTGGACAATTTGGATTATTTTATTTTCCATTTTTGTAGTGAGTGGTTTTCTTATTTTTATGAGTTTTGAGAACTCTAGCAATCTTATCGGTTATTTTTCTAAGCGCTTTCGACGTATTTATCCCACTTATTTCACTGTTGTAATGCTTTCTGCCATGTTGGGTGTGTGTTTTTCGCAACTCTCTGCCGCTGATTATTTTTCAGTTGATTGGCTAAAATACGTAGCTGCTAATCTGCTGTTTTTAAACTTTATTCATCAAGACTTACCAGGGTTATTTAGCATAAACAATTTGAATGCAGTCAATGGCGCATTATGGACATTAAAAATTGAAGTTATGTTTTATGTGTGTGTGCCGCTGTTTGTTTTTATGATGCGTAAATTTGGACGTTGGCAGGCATTGCTCAGTTTATATGCAGCTTGTGTTTTTCCACGGCTGGGTAATTTTGGTAAATATGGTGATTTTTCTTATGGCATTTATATTGTGCATTTTCCCTTTTTACAAGTTCTGATTCAGTCTGGTTTATTTAAGTATTCACCAGTAATTGTACTTATAACTGCGAGCATGCTGGTATTAAGCGCTTCATATTTGAGTTGGCATTTCGTTGAAAAACGTTTTCTACGTAAGTCTTCTCATTATATTGATGTGAACAAGTGAGCAGGTCTCAGACTCCTAATATTGCAGTTTGTTTAGCTGCATATAACGGTATGCGTTATTTGCCCGAGCAGTTAACATCTATTCTCAATCAAATGGGTGTGGCTGTGACAGTATTTGTAAGTGTTGATGCTTCTTCTGATGGTACTGAGGCATGGGTTGACGCTCAAGCAAAGCATGATAGTCGCATAATTGCTTTGCCGCATGGAAAACATTTTGGCGGTGCGGCTAAGAACTTTTTCCGTTTGTTTCGTGATGTTGATTTTTCTGGGTATGATTTTGTTTCATTAGCTGATCAGGATGATGCGTGGTTTTTGGATAAGTTATCTCATGAAATAAAGCAAATGAGCAGTAATAATGCAGAGGCTTATTCTGCCAATGTTATTGCTTTTTGGGATGATGGACGTGAAAAGTTAATTGATAAATCTCAGCCACAAAGAGAGTTTGATTATTTATTTGAAGCAGCTGGGCCTGGATGTACTTATATATTTACAAACAAAGCTGCAAGTTTAATAAAGCACTATTTAAATCAGTTTCCTGAATTGAATGATTTTGTTCTTCATGATTGGTTGTCTTATGCCATTCTAAGGCACAATCAATTTAAATGGTTTATCGATCCAATCCCTAAAATGAAGTATAGGCAGCATGATACTAATCAGGTTGGAGCCAACGCTTCCTTTAAAGGTATGGTATATAGATTTCGCTATATTTTATCTGGTCAAGCTTTTGCTTCTATCAATCTTCTTGTTAATGTTCTCAATATTCCCGACATACAGCTTGCATCGAGAAAAGACATATTCAAACTGGCTTTAAAGGCAAGGCAGCTAAGACGGCGTAGCGTTGACCAGATATATGCTTTTATTGCATTGTTGCTATATGCGATAAAAGGGCCTAACAAATGAAGGTGTTGATTACTGGATCTACAGGTTTTGTTGGTCAGGCACTGGTTGATAGTTTGCTTGATGCGAATTGTGCTGTAACGGCACTGGTTCGAGAGCAGTCATTACTGTTTCCAGAAGAAGTGCTACAAGTTACGGGCGGTGATTTGAAAGAATGGCCAGTCAGAGGTTCATCATTTCAGAATAAGATAAAACAAATATTGCAAGGTATTGATGTCGTTGTTCACTTGGCGGCACGCGTGCATGTGATGCAGGATGATTCAACCGATCCGCTGGCTAAATTTCGATTTGTAAATAGGGATGCGACGTTAGCATTGGCAAGAATGGCAGCTGAGGCTGCAGTTAAACGATTTATTTTTATTAGTTCAGTTAAGGTTAATGGTGAAATGACTGCGTTGAAAAAGCCGTTTACACCTGAAGATCAATTTGTGCCAGATGACCCTTATGGCTTATCTAAGTACGAGGCAGAGCAAGGCTTATTGGCTTTGGTTAAAGAGACTGGCATGGAGGTGGTGATTATCCGTCCACCTTTAGTTTATGGGCCTGGAGTGCGAGCAAATTTTGCATCGATGATGAAATGGATTAATAAAGGCGTGCCATTACCTTTTGGAACCATACACAATCAACGCTCATTAGTTGCCTTAGATAACCTGGTGAGTTTTATTATTCATTGTATTGATCACCCTAAAGCGGCCAATGAGGTATTTTTAATTTCTGATGGTGAGGATGTTTCTACTACCGAGTTATTACGAAAAGTAGCTAAGGCTTTTGGAAAAAAACCATGGCTTCTTCCCGTGCCGGTGAGTTGGATAAGCTTTGCAGTAAGGTTGATTGGAAAAGAAGATGTGGCCAATCGTTTGTTTGGTTCTTTACAGGTGGATAGATCTAAAGCACGAGATCTCCTAGGCTGGAAGCCTGTGATAACTATGGATGAGCAATTAAAAAAAACTGCGGATGCGTATTTGAAAAAATTAGTCGTTTGATTGTCCTTGTTGCGGATGAGGCGTTAACGATATACCGGACAATAAATTTTATTTTAACCTTCTTATCCTAGCCTTCTCGGCACATCGCAACACTGCTTCTGCATTGCTCTATTTTCCAGTACCTATGTAGACATAAGCAGATGAAGTAATAAAAGGCGAACTTATTGGAATTTGTTATTAGCAGTGGTGAATAAAAAGTCAAATTAACACTGGATTTGATGTTGTTGAGTATTTAACAAATATCATTTATGGCTATGTGTTGGGTAGGCGCAATACTGAGAAATATAATGGATAATAAACAAGAAATTTTAAAGAAAAGGTTTGATAAGTTAGAGAAACCATATGAGGCTTTAAAGGCGTATAAGCAGTTAATAGATAAAATGACAGAGCAATCAGATATTTTCAACCTTTTAATTTTAATGCGCTTAAAATTGAAGATAAAGCAATTTTAGATGCAAACTTGAAGCGGTTTTCCTCGGTCCAAGATTTTTTAGGGGCTAAAATTTTTGCCCCATTATTAGATGTTTCTGGAATTAATTTTGGAAAAATGAGTGAAGTTTTGTATGCAATAGAGAAAGAAGAGATTATTGATAGTTTGGACAACTGGATAGAGCTAAGAGAAATCAGAAGTGAATTGGAACATGATTACCCAATGTGTCCGGTTTCATTAGACCAGAACATTAAAGCAGGGCTCGATTTAAAAATAGATATAGTTCCATACAATAGCAGGGATGATTTGCTAAGAGATGAAATTCATAAAAGCGCTGTAAAAATAAATTAGCTATCTGACCGTATATTGTCCATTTTTCAAAAAATAGTAGAATGATTGAATGAAAAGATTTTTTGACTTGTTTCTGGCATTTTTTGCCACTTTAATCTTATTGTTTCCGATTGCTGTAACTGCACTTTTGGTTAAGTTGACATCAAAAGGTCCCGCTTTATATTGGTCTGATAGAGTAGGTATAGGTAATACTATCTTTGGAATGCCCAAGTTTCGTAGTATGAAGGTGGATACGCCAGTAGTTGCGACGCATCTACTTGAAGATTCTAAAAGTGTTTTAACACCCATAGGTGATTTTTTAAGAAAAAGTAGCTTGGATGAATTGCCTCAACTGTGGTGTATTTTAAAAGGTGAGATGAGTTTTGTTGGACCTCGACCTGCTTTGTTTAATCAGGATGATTTAATAGCATTGCGCACAGAAAAAGGCATAGAAAAAGTTTTGCCAGGGTTGACTGGATGGGCGCAGGTTAATGGTCGAGATGAATTACCTATTCCTCAAAAGGTGGAATTGGATGAAGAATATGTTCAGCGACAATCTTTTGGATTTGATATTTATATCTTATGGCTTACATTTATTAAAGTTATAAAGCGTGACGGAGTATCTCATTGATTTATAAAATATAGAAACTATCTCCTGTCTATCGTAATTTTGCCCCATACTTATAAATCAATAGTTGACTCAGGTTTTTCCGAATTAGTTTCTTTCCGTCATATCGATAACTTATGACATGAAAGTATATTGGTAAATTGCAAAAATATTAAAAATGAAAAAATTAGCCTATTGGTTTCTCAGTCTGTCCCGGCATACAAAAGCAAGTATGTTAATTGGCATGGATTTTGTATTCGCTGTGCTTTCACTATGGACAGCATTTTCATTGCGGTTGGGTGAATTATATATACCTAGTAATGATACTTGGATATTGTTTGTTATTAGTCCTGTTCTTGTAGTCCCTATTTTTATAAAGTTAGGCTTGTATCGCGCTATTATTCGCTATATCGGTGGGCGGGCATTATGGGCTATTTTTCAAGCTGTGACACTATATGCAATCATTTTTACTGTATTTGTTTTTCAGTTGGGTATTGGTGTTGTACCAAGAACGGTGCCTCCTTTAAATTGGTTGGTTATGTTGCTTTTTGTTGGCGGTAGTCGTTTTATTGCGCGCTGGTGGTTGTCTGATGTTTATTCCCAATTAGGGGGGCGTGTAGCCAAGGATTGTTGTGCAAAAAAAGTCATTATTTATGGTGCAGGGAGTGCGGGAGTTCAGTTAGCCTCTGCGTTAGAGTGTGGGTATGAGTTTAAACCGGTTGCTTTTATTGATGATGATAAATTACTGCATAAACAAAAAGTTAATGGGTTAAGGATCTATCCGATGACTTCATTAAGCTATTTGATCGAGCGTCATGGTGTGACTGATATTTTATTGGCTATACCTTCAGTTACTCGGGCTAGAAGAAGTGAAATTATCAGGTTGTTGGAGCCTTATCCGGTACATGTACTGTCTATGCCTGGTATGTCAGATATGGCACAAGGTAAGGTGACATTTGATGAGCTACAGGAAGTTGATATTGCCGATTTATTGGGACGCGATGTGGTTGAGCCTGATCAGGATTTATTTCATGCCAATATTGCAGGAAAAGTGGTTTTAGTGACAGGGGCGGGTGGTTCGATTGGTTCTGAACTTTGTCGACAAATCATTACATTACAGCCAGCTAAAATTATTCTTTTTGAATTTAATGAATTTGCATTGTATTCAATTGATAAGGAATTAAATCATGCTGTAACAGTATTGAATAAAACAAATGAGTTTGAGATTGTTTCGGTATTAGGTTCTGTTGTAGATGAAGTGCGTATTAAAAAGGTGTGTAAGGCCTTTAATGTACAAACGATTTATCATGCTGCGGCCTACAAACATGTGCCTATGGTTGAGCATAATCCTGCAGAAGCCATAAAAAATAATATATTTGGTACTTTAAGTGTGGCGCAGGCGGCTATAGCGGAAAATGTTGAAACTTTTGTACTCATTTCTACAGATAAAGCAGTGCGTCCGACAAATACGATGGGCGCGACTAAGCGATTTGCCGAATTGGTTTTACAAGGTTTAAGTTTGAAAGAGGATCAGAAAACTCGTTTTACCATGGTTAGGTTTGGTAATGTGTTGGGTTCTTCTGGTTCGGTTATTCCTTTGTTTAGAGAACAAATTGCCCGCGGTGGCCCTGTTACCGTAACGGATGCCCGTATTATTCGATATTTTATGACCATTCCTGAGGCTGCACAGTTAGTGATTCAGGCGGGGGCAATGGGTAAAGGTGGCGATGTTTTTGTGTTAGATATGGGGGAGCCGATTCGTATTGTTGATTTAGCCAAACGAATGATCCATTTAAGTGGTTTAGAAGTTAAAGATGAAAATCATCCTGATGGTGAAGTGGAAATTAGTTTTACGGGGTTAAGACCGGGCGAGAAATTATATGAGGAATTGTTGATTGGCGATAATGTTTCCGATACTGTTCATTCTCGTATTCTGCGTGCAGAAGAAGAGGTCATTGCTTGGGATGAGCTGGATAATAAATTACAGCAACTAACGATGGCAATAGAAAATGATGAGTTTGAAGGAATGAGAGATATTTTAAAAGAATCTGTTTCTGGCTTTGTACCACAATGTGGGGTGAGTGATTTATTGTGGAAAGCCTAGGTGAAATTAAGTGTAGAGCAGACTTCAGTTCATTAATGCAAGTTTTGAGGCTGGATTGAAGTCTGCTCTAAAGTAGGCTACAAAACTAAGCTTAAATAATTTTCTTTAGGGCAAAAAAAACCTCTCAGTGCTGATTAGCAAAGAGAGGTAATAAAATTCAAGCAGAATAAAATGAGGAGGTTCTGCTTGGTATTACAACACCAAGGAGGTAGTAAACTGAAGATTTAGACTGTAAATCAATCTAAGTCGCTTTAATGTTTGTCATTAAATAAGTTATTGATCACTATACAGCTAAAAAAATTGTTTACAATACGTTGATTATTAAATACATTGTTTCTTTGTTGTTAATAATAGGGGCTAAGCAGTGAATCAAGATAATATCGATATTTGTTCTATTGAAGCTAAGTGGGATGGTATTTATCAGAATACTAGTTACTCAATACCAGCAGACGTTTTAGTTGAAAACAGTTTTTTGTTACCCAAAAGTGGCAGTGCATTAGATTTAGCAAGTGGGCTTGGCGCTAATGCACTGTTTTTAGCAGAACAAGGACTGTCTGTTCATGCCTGGGATATTTCTTTAGTTGCACTTAATAAATTACAACAAATTGCTACTCAAAAAGGCCTTGCAGTGGCTATAAAACAGGTTTTTATTGAGATAAGTGCACTACCTAAGAATAGCTTTGATGTAATTGTTTTGAGTCGTTTTCTTGACCGTTCTCTGTGTAATGCGATAATGGAGTGTTTAAAACCTGATGGGCTGCTTTTTTATCAGACCTATGTCAGAGAAAAGATAGCGTCTAATGGACCTAAAAACCCCGATTTTTTATTGGCCAGAAATGAATTGTTAACACTTTTCAAGCCTTTGAAAGTAGTAGTTTATAGGGAAAATAGCCTGGTAGGTGATATAGAGTGTGGAGAGCGCAATGAAGCACTCTTTGTCGGTCAAAAATAATGGCTATGTCACCGTTAAGTGTGGATTTTTAAAAGATTTAGTTAGCTCTTAAGCCCTCTCCTGTTAGAGAGGGTTTGGGTGAGGAGAAAATAAACAGCATGTAATTCAATATTTCTTTTTTATCTCTTGATTTATAAGAGAACATTGAAAAAGAAATTATTTGATTTCTCCTCACCCCTCCCTCTCGGCAATAGCTCCTGCATTGCTCTACTTACCCACATCCGTGTGGGCATCCAGCAGGAGAGGGCTTTTAGAGCGACTTCAACTTTTACCTGCTAGATAACAATGAGAAACTGATAATCCTTTTTTGCTTACTAAATCAATGTTCAACATTTAACGGTGACATAGCCAAAATAATAGAAGTATCATGATGGAAAATTTAGATCCAAAACAATCCTGGGCTTTATTGCAGGAAAATCCAGCCGCAGTGATGGTCGATGTGCGTACAGCTATTGAGCATTCGTTTGTTGGTCATCCGCCAGAATCTATTCATATTGCATGGAAAGAATTTCCAGGTATGCAGTTGAATGAACAGTTTGTTGATCAGGTTATAGAAAAGGTAACAGATAAATCAACACCGGTTTTATTGCTATGTCGTAGTGGCGTTCGCTCTGTGGCAGCAGCAAAGGAGTTGGAGAAGGCTGGGTATCAAAAAGTGATTAATATACTTGAGGGTTTTGAGGGTGCACTAGATGATGCAAAACATCGAGGAAATATTGATGGCTGGCGATTTCATGGTCTGCCTTGGGAGCAGAGTTAGGAATTCATTAGGTTTGGAGTAGGGTGTTTTGTCTAAGAAACGTACATAACGACAAGGATATGTGTTATGTAGTGTGGGCAAAGCGTAGCGAGCCCATCATATTTGAAATGATGGGCACGAAAGAACCTTTGCCCCCTACGCTTGTTTACTCTATTTATTGTCAAATTCAAGTCACGACTTTTTAAACACTGTCGTATACTCAAAAATAATTTTTAAAAACAGAAAAATATTAAAGTGATAGAAAAATTAAGAAATATAGCAATTATTGCTCACGTTGACCATGGTAAAACAACTCTGGTTGATAAATTATTAGAACAGTCAGGTACTTTCTCAGAGCATGAGCAGTTGTCTGAGAGAATGATGGATTCTAATGATCTTGAAAAAGA
>DAOVVZ010000374.1:0-2994 GCA_030636915.1 Methylomarinum sp.
AAACCGACAATAAGAACTTTTTTCCCCTGCATAAAACCCATTTTTCATCTCCCGAAGTGTTTGTTTGTTAGAATAGGCGGAAGTATACCTTGCTCAGTCATTTAATTCGATAGCTAAGACATGGAACAAAAAATAATGCCCGCTTTTTTTCTGGTTATTTTTGCGCTACTTTTAAGTAGTTGTGATGTTTCTCAGTTGAACAACCCTTATTCGGAAAGCGAGGGTGATTTATCTGTTTTATATTCATCATTTTCTGAGCGACCTAAACATTTAGATCCTGCCGTTGCATACAGCTCTAATGAATATGGGTTTATTGGACAGATTTATGAGCCACCGTATCAATATCATTATTTAAAAAGACCTTATCAATTAGAGCCGTTAACTGCTACTAAAATGCCTGAGGTTGAATATTTTAATGAGCAGGACGAAAAACTGACCGGGACGTTTTTGGATGCTGAAATAGCATATACCGATTATAGTATTGAAATTAAAGCAGGTATTCAATATCAACCGCATCCAGCGTTTGTATCAAGCAATCGTCAATTAAAGCCAACACAAATTGAAGCAATTAATGCGTTGCAGGATTTTGATAATCAAGAATCAAGAGAATTGCTGGCTGTAGATTATGTTTATCAGATTAAACGTCTGGCTCACCCCAAAATTCAATCACCCATTTCTGAAATTATGAAGAATTATATTGTTGGCTTTGCTGAATTTTCTCAGCAAGTGGCAGCAATGGATAGAACCGCCATAAAATCAGTGCCAATAACAGGTGTTGAGGTGATAAGTCGCTATCAATACAAAATTAGAATTAAAGGCAAATATCCGCAATTCAAGTTTTGGTTAGCAATGCCATTTTTTGCAGCTATGCCCTGGGAAGCAGATGTGTTTTATCAACAAAAGGGCTTAAAAGATAAAAATATTACCTTGGACTGGTTTCCTGTGGGCACTGGACCTTATTTGCTAGCTGAAAACAATCCTAATCAACGCATGGTGCTTGCTAAAAACCCTCTGTATCATAAAGAGTATTATCCAACAGAAGGTGAAACAGGGGATAAAGAAAATGGCTTGTTGATAGATGCAGGTAAGAGGCTACCCTTTATTGATAAAGTGGTTTATATGCTGGAAAAGGAAACAATTCCTTATTGGAATAAGTTTTTACAAGGCTATTACGATGCCTCGGGTATTTCTTCTGATAGTTTTGATCAAGCCGTACAGATTTCTGGGGCTGGGAATGCTCAATTGACGGATACAATGAAAGAGAAAGGCATTCAGTTACAAACCTCAGTGACAACTTCGGTGTTTTATATGGGATTTAATATGCTGGACTCTGTTATAGGAGGGGATTCTGAGCGGTCTAGGAAATTACGTCAGGCCATATCGATAGCATTGGATTATGAAGAATATATCTCTATTTTCATGAATGGTCGTGGTTTACCTGCTCAGGGTTTATTACCTCCTGGAATTTATGGTCATGCAGCTAATAAAGCAGGGATGAATCCGGTAGTTTATGATTGGGTTAATGGACAGTATCAGCGTAAATCGATTATGGATGCAGCGAAATTAATGACAGAGGCTGGCTATGAAGAAGGTATTGACCCTGCAACGGGGGAATCTTTAATATTGTACTTTGATACAACTTCAGTGAGTGTTGATGACAGACCACGAATGAACTGGTATAGAAAACAGTTTCAAAAACTGGGGATTAAGCTGGTTATTCGTCCCACTGACTACAATCGGTTTCAAGAAAAGATGCGCAATGGGAGTGGACAATTATTTATTTGGGGATGGAATGCTGATTACCCTGACCCCGAAAATTTCTTTTTTCTTTTATATGGAGCTAATGGAAAAGTGAAGCATGGGGGGGAAAATGCAGTTAATTACCATAACCCGGAATTTGATCAATTATTTGAACAAATGCGTAATATGGATAACAGTGAGCAACGTCATCAAATTATCCAGCAGATGCAAGCGATTGTTAGGCAGGATGCACCCTGGGTTTTTGGTTTTCACCCTAAAAGCTTTTCTTTATTCCATAGCTGGTATAAAAACCTGAAGCCAAATTTAATGGCAAATAATCGATTGAAATATACACGAATTGACCCAGTAAGCAGAGTAGATAAAAGAGAACAATGGAATCAGGCGGTTTTTTGGCCTTTATTGTTAGCAGTGGTATTTTTTGTTTTATTATTAATACCCGCTATTAATGCTTTTAGGCGGCGAGCAAGAGAAACGCTAAAATGACCTTTACCTCCTTTTGTAGTGTACGGACATATATGAAGCTATTAGTTATCAGCCTTTTTTCGGTATTAACGATATTTAGCTCGTCTGTTTTCGCTTTGGAAAAAGTCATACTGCAATTAGAGTGGAAGCATCAATTTGAATTTGCTGGCTTTTACGCTGCTAAAGCGCAGGGTTATTATCAACAAGCAGGGCTTGATGTTGATATAAAGGAGCGAAATGAAACGACCGATATGTTGCAAGATGTTTTAACAGGTAAAGCGACTTATGGTGTGGCATCCGCACAAATTATTATTGATCGTGTAAATAACTACCCTGTTGTACTGCTAGCGAGTTATTTTAAGCAAAACGCACTGGCTTTGGTAACGCACCCATCTATAAAAACACCTTATGATTTAATCGGTAAACGAGTGATGATTGGAAGGGGTGATTTAACAAAAACAGCTGTTGGGTTATTATTACAAGAAAAAAATGTACCTGTTGATCGTATTATACAAGTGCCTCATGGCTTTAATGCGCAGGACTTTATTGATGGCAAAGTCGATGCAATGAGTGTCTTTGTTTCGAATGAATTATTTGAGATTGAGCAAAGTGGTATTGCCTTTAACCTGATAAACCCTGCTGAATATGGCGTTTACTCTTTGGATGTCAATTTATTTAGCTCTGAGAATGAGGTAGATAACAACCCTGATAGAGTAAGGCGATTTTTAGAGGCCAGTAAAAAAGGTTGGCAATATGCTTTGGCTCATCAAG
>DAOVVZ010000044.1:0-7518 GCA_030636915.1 Methylomarinum sp.
AATAAATCTAATCGTTATTTCTATTTTGAGTTTATTTAAAACTTTCCGGTAATGTATTTCTCAATAATAAACTTATTTGACCTTTAATCTATCTATCTTCTCAATAATAAACTTATTTGCCGTGGCTGTATAATGCACAATAAACGTTAATACCGTTGTTAATATAAGCGTATTAGTTATATCGACGGTTTGATTGTTTGCCATTACACCGGCCATTTGTGTTGCAGCAGCACCAATACCAGTATAAAAACTAAATCTGAACTTATCCCACCAATCTAATTTTTCACTACGAGGCTTTTGGTTAACTTCTCTTTTTGGCTTTTCTTCGTTCATGGTGCGACCTCTATTTTTTTTGCGTTTTCTGGAAGTGATGCAGATTCCCCAAAAAATCCAAGGGCGGTATAAACCCACCAAGCCCTTATTCTCGACATGCCATCATCAATACAAATTTTCCTTAATTCGTCATCAGCACTAATTCGATATCTTAATGCTAATTCTTTCATTCTGATTAGCTGGTAAAGTGCATCATGAATCAACGATCCACGCATAAAGTTTTTAGTGTCGATAGTGGGGCCACTTGGCCCATCCCAGCAATAACCTTTCTTTATCGTTAAAATACCATCGTTGGTTAATTCGATGTATTCCGTTTTGATATCTCTAGTTGACTTGATATCCACCCTGATAGCGTACTCTTTCGCAAGTTGGTACTTGTAGCCCGACTTATATTCAATCATTGATCTAACACCTTAAATTTATAAATGGATCTAACGCGCTCTAAATCAGCCGCGCCTTTCACGGTATTGTAAATCACCTTGTAATACTCGCTCATACCGTCGATATCACCGATATTTGGCAAAGGCGATGGATTGGCAAAGTATTTAGTACGTGCCATAGCGACTTGATAAAACGGATTACCCGCTAAATTGATTTTCCTGCCCAATTTGGTTACTGATAGATCATCAATCAAACCGGCTAACCCTGGTCGCTTCCTTCTCAATTGATGTTGCCACAAGCTATCTTCGGTCGATGGTTCCATTTGCAATAATCCTAAAGCAGGCCCACCACCGACTTGCGTTAAATGATACAAATCACTTTCTGCTATGGCGGTAAGTAAGATTAAATTAACGGCGGCTTCTGTGTAGGGAATTTCTATCGATAGGTGGTCGAGGGTGGGGATTATTATTTGTTGCTTATAGTCTTGTTTATTCATGGTTATGGCCCTCGAAATTGCAGCCCATAATGCCCATAATTTTATTAACACAATCTATTTCATCAGTACGGCTTATCTGTATATCATTTATCCTATCTACTTTTTTTTCAATATCATTAATCGACTTACCTTGCTCCTCTATTGCGCCTAACCTCGAATTAACCGACAACATCGAAGTGACTAGTACAATAAGTAAACCGTTCATAAGTTTACTTGAATTTAAAACGTCACTTATTTTGCTCTTTGCCATTAAGATTATCCTTTATCTTTGATAAACCACATTGAATAGCCCCACAATACCGCGCTCTATTTATTATAATCTCGTTAAAATTATTCCAGCTTTCAGGACAAATGATGATGCTTGGATAATTGTTTTTTAAAAAGTAGTCGTAACCGAATTCTTTGTTATTATGGTAATAGCCAACCTCTGGAACTTGTTCACTATTAGATATTTTATTTAATTCTGCTTGAATAGCTTGTGCTGATTCTTTGCTTACTTCGCAATTATCTTTATAGAAAACCTTTGGGCCATTTGAGCAACCTATCGAAGTGGTGTAATGAATATCAATGTTTAGCGAATCACACGTAGTATTGATTACTTCTATCTTATCTTTTGCGGTCGCTGAACCAACAAACACAGAATTTCCATCCGAACTAATCATAGCCCCAAGTATTGAAGCCTCTATTAACTCTGATGAAAAATCATTAATAGCACCCTGATTCTTTACGTGATGACCTGCAAAAATTAACATTTAATTCCCTTTTTAAAATCTTAATGCGTCTAGATAGCAATTTCCTACATGATATTGAATAACACTATTGCTAGGGACGTTTGTTAAATAAAATGTCACATAATCACTAACGCCATCTAAATAAACTAAACCCTCAAAATCATAAGAGAAAAACCCAAGTGTGTCGTAACACCTTTGATGACGTTGCGTGAATGTCGCGGTCACATCTGAATTTAATACGGCTTGTATTTCAAGATTAAAATTCTTAGCTTGTTGAATAACAGATATTTGGCCAAATATTCTATAATGACCTGCATTATCCGCTGACAACTGATGGTTTGTGACACTAAGTCCATTTTCGTACCTTGTAAAATGCATTAATTTAATTAAATGCAATGAGCTAACATGATTTAACGTGGTTACATCTGAACCGCGACCATAATAAGATGCTGATATGTGGCTGGAAATGTTGCCAGTACCATGCAAATGATCTCTAACATTAAATTCAATTTGATTTACTTGAGCCGATGTGACAACTTCACCTGGTGAAAAACTTTGTTGTGAATAAGTCATCGCTAAGCCTTCGTTATATTAATAAATGTATTGATTATGCTATGATTTAAAACTACAGAATTTACAGTGAGCCTAAACCTTGCCTCCATATAATCTTGGTCTGTACCGTCCATATATATAAATCCACTTCCAATTATATCGTTTAATTCGCTGTTTACTACGGCAGTTTGCGCCGTTATTTCGGGCGACCCTTGCCCTGGTTTCCATATGTCAATACTAGGATTTGCGCCAGATAACGGAGAAGTGCAAGCAAGCTTAACAATTACTTTGTGATATCCTTCGTGACTAGTAAAAATCTGATTTGACGAATTTATTGTGTACCCGTTATTATATCTTGCGTTTGATAGCCCTTCGATAACAACTTGATATGACCCGCACACTTGCTCGGTATCAGAATAAAATGAAGCAGCCACATGATGGGACACATTGCCATCGCCATGAACATGGTCGCGTATGTTAGCTTCAATTTGCTCCAACTCCGATGAATACAAAATCGAGCCTACAGAAAAACTTTGCTGTGAATAAGTCATTAATATAACCTCATTATTTCAATGAAAGTATTAGTTATACTGTGATCTATGACTGATCCCGAACTTTGCCCACTCATTTTAAATACTAAATAATCAGCGCCACCATCAAGATAAACCGTACCAAAATTTGTTTTATTAATTGTTCCGCTACCCTCTTCAATTGCTCGCCTACTTCTAAATGAAGGGCTTGCATCGGCATTTTTATAGCATTCGAAATTAGGTGTGAATCCTGAATCAGTAATCGTCATGGATACTTTAGAAAACACAGTGTACCAACCTGCATTATCTACCGACAATTCGGAAGAATTTACAACGCTAAAGGGGCCAGATAATCGCCCTGCCGATCAGCCAAACATAATGAGAAGTGATCCGCTTACCAATGTTTGATTAACATCAGCGTAAAATGAATCCGAATAGTGATCAGATACCGAATCATCACCGTGTACATGATCTTTTATATTTATTTCAATTTGATTTAATTGTGCCGCATTTAAAACTTGTTCTGAACTAAACGCCTGTAAAGAGTAAGTCATATTAATTTTCCTAAAATAGCAGTATATTACCAGCCGTGTCTAATTTACCATTAGTCGCATCGTCTAATTGTAAATAATCTGATTGATCAGCTTGTTCAAGATCAACAGAAAGTATGTGTTCACCACCATTCGATAAATCAATATCATGCTCTACTGACATAACCCTAAATTCACCATCAGATGAACTTTCATCTTCAACCACATGAATTAAATTACTTATGTCTATGTCTAAAACTTGAGGGAAAATAGAGTTTAATGATAATGAGATATCGTCATCAGGATCTTTGTATTTATCCCGTAAATATTCAGCATAAGGTGCGGTATAGTCGATACTTTCAATATATTCACTATCAATCGTTAAATCTGATCTAACGCCATAGGTATTTTGTGAGGCTGTTGATTCACGAATAGTTGAAACATTACTGACAGGATAAATCGAATACCCTTTTATATTGAAAGTTGTTAAATGAGCCTCAACACCTAACCCATTATATAAAGAACAAATAGCAGAATCACCGAAAGCCCCAACATACAAAGAGCAAGCACTTGTATATAAACTTCCTGTACCGTCAAAATTAGGCGTGACTATCCAATCAGTATCGGGAGCGGGTGCGCTCACACTGGTTGCTTCCGTTCTTTGGGTTATGTTGTATGGATTAATATAATCAATATAAAATGTAATCCAACCACTAGCCGGTAAAGTTTGCGGAAAAGATGTGAATGCAATTGTACTAACAACCGTATCTAACTTTTTAGCTGAACTCTTCACCTTCACATAGTTTTTTATACTGCCAATATCGTTATTATAATCAAAACTATAAAATTCATTTAATGATGCAACTGGTGATTCGGAAACATTAAAGTGGCGGTTCTTTAGATACAAATCGTTTGACCCATCACTATGAAAATAATAATGGCCCAACTCTAAAATATTCTGAATTATTTTTGATGCTTTGTTTGATGATGTGCCAACGAAGGGAATATTTTCAGCTAATAATTCTGATGTTATTGTCTGGGTAATTCCAGCAATAGACATAACATGTGAAAACAAACTTGCGGCATTAGTATCCTTTAATAAGGACAGTCTAACGTCTGCCTTTTTTAGCTTATCTATGGCATCAATGGCGCTAATGTTTGCCACCCTGGAACCAAGAACAGGGTTTATATTTATGTTCTGGATGACACCTGTGAATATTGATCTCGTAGAGTTTTGGTAAGTAGCTTCTAACTTTATTGCCGTTCCTACGGTTAAGTCTCCGTAATAAAGCCCACTTGAATTTGTTGGTGAATAATTCCTAGCTTGGTTATCAAGTGTAAAATCTGCCTTACCTATTTTTATTGGTCGACCTATTGTTGCTATATCACGAGCACAATTAAACCTTTTTAAATCCTCGGTAATAGTCGTGAATGATCCGGTCGTAAACTCAACGCCTAATGTATATTGAACTGAATTAGTAACTATAAAACTAGGCAAAACGTTCGGCCTCTCTATTTATTCCAGACATTTGACCGCGTGAAAACTTAGTAGCTGTTATTGAGTCCATGATAACGGGGCCATTGAATATGTAATTCATTCCACCACCGCCGCCCTTATTAACGGCTGATGTGCCAGCGGGGGCAACGGTTATTCTTTCTTGTCCGTTTTCACCTGCCATGAACATTTGTGGGCCTTGTGTTAGAAATGAGCCGCCGTGAGCAAATCCCAGGAACCCACCAGCAGAACCAATAGCGCCACCAATACCACCGCCAATAGCGCCAACACCGCCAGCAACACCAGAAACCCCCCAGCCAACAGCGCCACCAACAGCACCAACGCCGCTGCCAACAGCACCAACAATGCCGCCGCCAATGCCACCGACCGCTTTTTTCGCCTTGCCTGCCAAATCTACTATTTTCTTTATAGCACTGATTATCGCATCTATAATTTTCTTTATTGCATTTAGAATAATCTTTACTGGCTTTAAAGCTGCCTCGAAACCCGGCCCTAATTTATCGCTTATTTTCCCCCAATTCTTATAGACAAGGATTACAGCGGCTATGCCGAGGGCGATTGCTACAACCGTTGCACTTACCGGAGCAAGGGCAACGGCTAGCGCTATAGCAACCGCAACACCAGCAGCACCCCATTTATCCCAAACTAATTTCAATGCAATTACAGCCGCCGTGATTGCCAATATTGTTAATAGAAATGGCCCCCAAGCTATACTGACAGACGCGCCAGATGCCGCCATGGTTATTGATCCGGTTTCAACCAAAACAAACATAACAGCCCATTCAAGTGCTATCGAGGCAATCATGGCAACGAATTGTTTTTCCATCGCGTTGATTGCGTCGGCCATTGAAAATTTCTCACCATCAACAACCATGTCGGCAATAGCTACACCAAAAGAATCAGATAATTTGCCAAATGCTGAACTTGAAAAATCTGACAATTCCGTCATGTTTTCTTTGTGTCGATCTACCCACCAAGAGCCACTGCCCACGCTATTTTCAATGCCAGCTTTAAACGAATCAAACATATCGTTAAATGTGGCGGTGCTATCCCTAGTTAGTGTTCTGTTTTGCTCTAGGATAACGTCGTTATTTATTTGTTGATTATCTCTATACGCTTTCCAGTTTTCTTGTTGCTGCCTGACTGATGCCACGTTGTTAGCCAATACAGCAGCGTCGTGTTTTTTCCAGGCTTCACTTAATGATGCAAGTTCGTTTACTTCTACATTTTTTCTATAAACCGCCCAATGACTTTCTAATTCTTTTGCTGATGCTTTATTATTTGTCTCAACGGCGGCGTTATGTCTAAACCACGCCTCCTCTAAGCTGACATTACTAGCCCTTGTGTTAGCGACCATTTCCTTGCCAGATTTTTTTACACTTTCAGCAGAATCATTGAACAGTTTATCTATTACATTCCTAACATCATTAAAATCATTTTGTACCGCTTTACCGCCCTTACTTAATGCGTCCCATGCTTGACTGAATTCACCTTTAGCAGCAAGTACGGCAGCTTCGGCGGTTGATGAAAATGTACTACCTAAAGCATCGATTGTGTTTTTAACAATGACAGCACCAACAACAAGCGTCTTGAGAGTGCCGGTTAAGAATTTAACCCCCTCGTTAAAGCTTTCTTGATCGTTGGTAACTTCTATAAATAATTTCGTTATGTCTTCAAGAATGGGTAGCATCGCAATAAGTGCTTTCTGAATTAACCCATCGAAACCCCTGTGTAATGACAATACAGAGTCGTTAAAATTGGCGATGCTATTTGCTGTCTCGTTGTTAATCGTCAACCCAAGGTCACGGGCTTGCTGTCTCATTTCAGCAATGCCCTTGGATCCATCCTGGATTATTGCCAAATTATTTGCGCCTGCCCTGCCCCAAAGGTTTGTGGCTATTTCAACTTTTTGTGTTTCATTGGTTAGCCCTGACATTGCATCAGCGATAACATCAAACTGATCCTCTACGGATAAATCAATTACATCCTCAACGCTAATATTTAAAGCTTCAAAAGCATCTTTAGCAGTACCGACACCCCTTGCCGCTTCTGATATACCTTTCTGCTGTTTAACCCAAGATTTAGCTAACGCTTCAAAGCTCGATCCTGACAACTCAGCAACATGCTTCATCTCACTAAGTGATTCGGTACTAGCTCCGGTTGCTATTGATAGCTTCTGAACCTTGTCACCAAAATCAAGTAAGTTTCTTGCACCAACAGCAACAGCAGCGCCAACCGCTGCCGCCGCCGCTGCTACCGCTACAGCACCAACTTTTGCAAACTTAGTAAAACTATCATTTGCATTACTGGCTGAATCATCTAAATTATTAAAGCCCTTTTCTATGTCATCAAAACCAGAAAGAGAACCCCTTATTTTAAAATCAGCCATTTGCTTGCTGCCTTCTCATATTAATTTTAACCCTTAGTAATTCACATTCTAATTCGGTTA
>DAOVVZ010000097.1:0-5980 GCA_030636915.1 Methylomarinum sp.
ATCGTACAATTTTCATTTAGATACGCGCGTAATGATTTACTCAAGTTAGTCATCTGATCAAAATCAGTGACATCTTCCTGATAAATCCATTTTAATATCTGTGTTGCACGAAATGGTTTATCACCCATCCCGACAAAAAAGGCCGCAAGACCTTTTCTATCGAAGTTAAGTAAATTAACCTTATCTGAATTATCGGATTCGGTCACAAAGCTCATCTGCTGAGAAGAAATATGCAATTTCTCTAGCTGCTGATTCAATTGAATCAGAACCATGAACCGCATTTTCATCAATGCTTTCTGCAAAATCAGCACGGATAGTGCCAGCATCAGCTTCTTTAGGGTTAGTTGCGCCCATTAAGTCACGGTTTTTCAATACCGCACCTTCACCTTCAAGCACTTGTACTACAACAGGACCAGAGATCATGAATGATACTAAATCGTTAAAGAAAGGACGCTCCGAATGCTCTGCATAAAAGCCTTCTGCTTTCTCTTTTGATAATTGCTGCATTTTTGATGCAACAACTCTTAAACCATTTTTTTCAAAACGAGTAACAATTTCGCCGATAACATTTTTTGCAACTGCATCAGGTTTAATAATTGAAAAAGTACGTTCTATTGCCATTTGTTAAAACTCCAAAAGTTTTGTTTAAAAATTTTTTCATTGTAAATACAAGGTTAAAACAGCAAGACCCATTGCTCTTGATCTTTTTAACCTTGTACCTTTAGTCTTGAACCTGCTCTTAAGGCATCCCATCAATTTCTTCGCCTTCTTTAATCGGCAACATTAAATCTTCTTTACTAATACCCAGCGCCAATACAATTGGGCTAGCGACATAAATAGAAGAATAAGTACCGATACCCACACCAATTAATAGTGCGATAGCGAAGTTATGAATAATTTCTCCACCTAACCAAGCCAAAGCGACCAGTACCAGTGCAGTTGTAACAGAGGTCATCAATGTACGGCTTAGGGTTTGATTAAGTGAAATATTCATCACTTCTTCTGCCGAACCACCTCTTAAGGTTCTAAAGTTCTCTCTAATTCTGTCATAAACAACAATCGTGTCATTTAAAGAATAACCAATAACCGCCAATACTGCTGCCAATACCGTCAGATCAAATTCCATTTGTAAAACAGAAAAGAAACCCAAGGTAATAATGACATCATGAAGTAATGCAGCCACTGATCCTAAAGAGAATTTGTGCTCAAAGCGCCAGGCGACATAAGCCAGAATACCAAAGATAGAATAAAGTAATGCTAAACCGCCATCTTCAGCCAATTCATCACCCACCTGTGGGCCAACAAATTCTACTCGGCGTAAATCAGCAGGTTCCGCAGTATTTTTATTAACTGCACTGAGTACTTTATTGCTTAACTCGGCATTACTCACGCCTTCTTGCGGCTTAAGACGAATTAAAACATCTTTTGTGGTACCAAAATTCTGTACAGTCGCATCTTCAAACCCAGATTCAGCTAGTGCACTACGCAATACTTGTATATCAGCCGATTGTTTATAACCCACTTCAACTAATGTGCCGCCGGTAAAATCAATGCCCAATTTCAAACCATTAATAGCCAATGAAGCGATTGAACAAACAATCAATAAACTAGAAATAATCAGTGCTATTTTACGCTTGCCTAAAAAATTAATATCTTGCTTAAACATTTTCTCTTCCCACTAAATTGATAGCTTTTCAACGTGACGATTACCATAAACCCAGTTAACCATCATTCGTGTTCCCCAAATTGCAGTAAACAGAGACACTAAAATACCGATGGATAATGTGACAGCAAAGCCTTTTACAGGTCCTGTACCAAAACCAAATAACACTAAAGCAACCAATAAAGTGGTGATATTGGCATCTAAAATGGTCACAAATGCTTTCTCATAACCTGTGAAAACACTGGACTGAGGAGTATTACCTATTTTCAACTCTTCTTTAATTCTTTCAAAAATAAGCACGTTTGCATCAACAGCCATACCCACTGTTAATACGATACCTGCAATACCCGGTAAAGTTAATGTAGCTTGCAATAACGATAGAACCGCAACAATAACAACCAAATTAAATGCCAAGGCCACATTAGCAATTAAGCCAAATGCCTTGTAATAGACAGCCATCAGAATAAGCACTAAACCAAAGCCTACAACAACAGACATCAAACCTTTATCAATATTATCTTGACCTAAGCTTGGCCCTACAGTGCGTTCCTCTACGATATCAACAGGAGCAGCCAATGCACCGGCTCTTAATAACAAAGCAAGATTACGTGCTTCTTGCGGGCTATCCAGGCCTGTTGTTTGAAAACGCTTACTGAATGTATCGCGAATGGTGGCAACACTAATCACTTTTTCTACTTTTTCTTTATGCCGAATTTTTTTACCATTGACCGTACGCGTTTCGGTTTTATATTCAATAAAAACCACCGCCATTGGCTTGCCAATATTCTTCTGGGTCATTTTGCCCATTTTTTTCGCGCCAATACCATTCAAGGTAATAAATACCGCTGCCGAACCATTTTGATCCAGACCTGAAGAGGCATCGACAATCTGATCACCTGTTACGATAACCCGACGTTTAAGTAGAATAGGGTTACCATCTTTTTCGTAATACAAACGTGATCCAACGGGTATACGTCCTGAAACAGCTTGTTGTACGTCATGCTCTACATCTGCCAATCGATATTCTAGTGTTGCTGTAGTACCTAATATCTCTTTTGCTCTAGTAGTATCTTGTACACCAGGTAATTGCACGACAATACGATTATCACCTTGTTGTTGAATAACCGGCTCTGCCACACCAATTTCATTCACACGGTTACGCAACGTAGTCATATTTTGAGCTAAAGCAAATTTCTTGATTTCTTTTTGCTCATTCTCAGAAATTGAGACCAATAATTCTGTTGAATCCTCAACATCAACAACTTTAAGCTCTCTAAAATCTTTTGCTAACATATCCAGAGTTGCTAATTTAAACTCTGCATTTTTAAGATTAACTTTAATGCGGCCTTGTTCTTTAACAACTGATTGATATCTGATTTTAGCCGCTCTTAATGCCGAACGAATATCATTATTATATCGATCCTCTGCTTGTTTAAGCGCAGCATCCATATCCACTTCTAAAAGAAAATGTACCCCTCCTCTCAGATCCAGACCTAAATACATTGGGCTTGCACCTAAAGAGCGTAACCACTCAGGTGTCGCAGGTGCCAAATTTAAGGCAACCGTAATATTTCGTCCTGCTGATTCTCTTAATAAGTCGGCTGCTTTTAATTGATCAGCGGTATTATTAAACCGGGCAAGTACTTTCCCATTATCAAATTCAAAAGACTTTACCAATAAACCAGCACTTTTAAGACTAGCTTCAATTTCATCTGCTTTTGCTTGTTGCAGTTTAGTTGTCGTCGATGAAGACAATTGAACTGATGGATCATTACCAAATAAATTAGGTAATGCATAAAGAATTCCGACAGCTAAAACAATCAGAATAAGAAGGTTCTTCCAAAAGGGGAAACGATTTTGCATTTTCTTTCCAACGATTAAACGCAAAAACTCAACCGAAACTATTCAGCTGAGCTTTTTTTGAGAAGTAATTTAAGATTTTGATTTTTTATTAACTGCTTTGTATGTACCTTTAGGCATCATATTAGCTATTCCATGACGCTGAACCATTACAAACAGATTGTCATTGATCTCAAGTTTAACAAAGTTATCATCAACTTCAGCTACTTTACCTAATAGACCGCCAGTAGTAACAACTTCAGCACCTTTAGACAATGCCGCTAACATTTGTTTTTGCTCTTTAGCTCGCTTTGATTGAGGACGAATAAAAAGAAAGTAAAAAAACACTAATATAGCGACTGGAAATAGCATACCTTCAATGCCAGGTGCAGATAATGTTGGAGCAGCTTGAGCAGCTGCATCAGATATAAAAAAACTCATTGTTATCCTCAATTGTTATAGTTATTAATATTTTCAATTAAATACAAAACACTAAAAATCATATTTAATCCATCTAAACCACGCACATTTCGGGCTCAGACCAAAACCAGTCATTATGCCACAGTCGGTACAGATTTACCTCGTAACTGATAAAATTCTCTAATAAAATCATCGAACTTCTGCTCAGAAATTGCCTCTCTTATATCTTCCATCAACTTTAAATAATAATATAAGTTATGAATAGTATTCAGCCTGGGGCCCAGCATTTCTTTACACTTATCTAAATGGCGTAAATATGAACGGGAATAATTTTGACAGGTGTAACAGCCGCAAGATTCATCCAGAGGCCCTGTATCAAATTCATACTGACTATTTCTAATCCTTACCACGCCTGTTGTCGTAAATAAATGACCATTTCTAGCATTTCTTGTTGGCATCACGCAATCGAACATATCAATGCCGCGTCTAACTGCTTCAACCAAGTCTTCAGGTGTTCCCACCCCCATCAAATACCGAGGCTTATCCGTCGGCATTTTCTGATGCACTACATCCAGCGTCCCCATCATTTCTTCTTTAGGCTCGCCTACTGATAAACCACCAATGGCGTAACCATCGAAACCTATATCCAACAAACCATCAATAGATTCCTGACGTAAATGCTCATACATTCCACCTTGAACAATCCCAAATAATGCGGCTGGATTATCACCATGTGCTTTTTTACTACGTTCGGCCCAACGCAAAGACAGGCGCATTGAGTCGGCAGCTTCTTGCACTGTCGCAGGATAAGGCGTGCACTCATCAAATATCATCACAATATCCGAACCCAAATCGCGCTGAACCTGCATTGACTCTTCAGGCCCCATAAAAATCTTACTGCCATTTACAGGAGACTTAAATGTCACCCCTTCCTCAGTAATTTTTCGCATCGCACCTAGGCTGAAGACCTGAAAACCGCCTGAATCGGTTAAAATAGGCTTATCCCAATGCATAAAATCATGCAAATCACCATGCGCTTTTATCACTTCTGTACCTGGACGCAACATTAAATGGAAGGTATTACCTAAAATAATTTGCGCACCAATCCCTTTTAGCTCTTCCGATGTCAGTGACTTAACCGAACCATAAGTGCCAACCGGCATAAAAATAGGCGTTTCAATGGTGCCACGGTCAAACTTTAACTGTCCTCTACGGGCATGACCATCAGTATTTTTTAGTGTAAATTCCATTAAAAGAACATCTCTTTAATCTCATCTCAAGTAATAAACCAGGGATGAGAATCATAATCCAATAAAAAAGGCCGGTAAACCGACCTTTTTCGTGTTAAAAAAAGCAATTAACTATTTTAACAAACCTTGCAGCAATCCATTTAATTTATGAACAAATTCAGCAGGATCATCTAATTGTCCACCTTCGCTCAAAATAGCCTGGTCAAATAAAATATGAGTGATATCAGCAAAACGCGCATCATCCTGCTCATCTTTAATTGTAGAAACCAACGCATGAGTAGGGTTAATTTCAAAAATAGGTTTTGAACCCCCCATACCCATCATGTTTAATGACTGACCCGCTTCTTTCATAATACGCTCCATATTAAGGCTCATATCATTATCACCCGTTACCAAACAGGCTGGAGAATCAGTTAATCGATTGGTAGTACGAACTTCGCTAACTTTATCACCCAAGACTTCTTTCATTTGCTTCAAAATCGCTTCAAAGTCTTTATTGGTTTCTTCTTTTTCTTTCTTTTCCTCTTCAGTATCTAGCTTATCTAGATCCAACTCGCCTTTAGCAACCGATTGCAGCTGCTTGCCGTCAAATTCAGTTAAGTTAGAAATCAACCACTCATCAACACGATCAGCCATTAAGATAACTTCAATACCTTTTTTGCGGAAAATCTCTAAATGTGGGCTATTTTTCGCTGCAGCAAAACTATCTGCTGTCACATAATAGATTTTTTCCTGATCTTCTTTCATACGCTCAACATAAGAGGCAAGAGAAACATCTTGTTTCTCTTTATCTGTATGAGTTGAAGAA
>DAOVVZ010000050.1:0-7280 GCA_030636915.1 Methylomarinum sp.
CAAACTGAATATAGGTGTTTGTACATCAAATTGTATTTCTTGCATTCGGTTTAATTTGTTTAGGCTTTTTTGACAGATTCTTCAACTATTGCAGTATGCTTTCGCAGCTAAGCACCTTTAAAGGCAAACAGATCAATCTAACTTAAACTCGATTAGCTACGCTTACCAGCAGCTGTTGCTTCAGGTACCTCTATTAATTGACCTGACGTAACATCATATATATAACCATAGACAGGAATGTCGCTGGGCACTAACGCATGACTTTTAATTCTAACAACATCTTCAGTAACACTTTGCGCTTGATCTTTAATTGTTAACCAATCGATATATTTACCTTCTGCTGACCCATGTCCTTCACAGCAATCATGCCAACCATTCTCATCAACTGATGATGTTTTTAAGCTGCTGCTTAACAAGTCTCGCATAATGTCATCAGTAAATGTTTCCATTCCACAATCAGTATGATGAATAACAAACCATTCACGAGTACCTAATAATTTATAGGAAATAACTAATGAGCGTATCGCATCATCACTGGCACGACCACCAGCATTACGTATTACATGAGCATCACCTTCTGACAAGCCAGCATATTTTGCAGGATCTAAACGCGCATCCATACAAGTCAAGATTGCAAATTGACGTCCTGGAGGCATCGGTAAATCACCCTTATCAAAAGAGCCTGCATATTCACGATTCGCACCTAATACTTCATTAAGCAAATTACTCATGTTTACCTCTAGTTAAAATTTTAAATAAAAAAACCACTTGCTCAATCCAACAAAGACACATATAAATTCAACGAATTGAAAAATTTTGCTTATCTATTGTTTGGAGCAAACAAGCGGTTAGTACTATCTCCAATCAGAATTATATATTACAGAAACACTGGTTTAAACAGTAAGAATAGTTTATAAAATATAAACGATAAGTATATAAACAGCAGATATGGACAAACTAAATAACATACAAGTTTTTTGCCGCATTGTTGAGCTAGGTACTTTTGCAGCGGTTGCTCGTGAAATGGACTTATCAGCAATGATGATAAGCAAATATATGGCACAACTTGAAAAATCCCTGGGTGTTGTATTATTAAACAGGACTACTCGCAGCTTATCGCTGACAGAAGCAGGTGAATCTTACTACAATCGTAGCAAGCAATTATTAGAAGACTTTCATGACCTTGAAGAGTCAACAGCACAACTTGGAAATACAGTAAAAGGTACTCTAAAAATCAATGCCCCCATTGATTTCGGCGGTATCTATATGATTCCAGCGGTTGACGCCTATCAACAACTATACCCCGAAGTACAAATTTCCCTGTCGCTAGATAATAAACCTGTCAACTTACGTAAAGGTGAATTTGATGTTTCAATCCTGGTAACAGACACCTTAGACCCTGGTGTTGTTGCAAAAAAAATAGCACAAACTGAATTATGCACGTACGCATCACCTGCATACCTTGCTAAAAATGGCACACCAAACACGATAGATGAAATATCCACTCATCGCTGTTTACACTATACAAATAGCCCGCATGGTAACAACTGGATTTTTAATGACAATGGCACTTTTACAAAAATAAAATATGATTGGGCATTCGCTAGCAATAATGGACGAGCATTATGCGAAGCCGCAGTACTAGGTATGGGGATAGTACAAGCCCCTAAACTATCAGTAACTCATCACTTACAAAACAAGCAACTTGAAGAGATTCTGCATAAATACAGAATACCTACACTTTTTGTCTATGCAACCTATTTACAAAGACGTTTTTATCCCGCAAAACTCACTACATTTCTTGATTTTTTAACTACTTTTCTTAAAAATAAGGTATAAACATAAAAACAAGCTATTACCATTTAATTAGCAATGCGTAACAAGTCTTATCACTAAATTTTAAAATATAACCAGAAAGCAAGGATAAAAAATGATTTTTTCCACTACACCCGATGTACCAGGAAGAGAAATTAGCGAAAACTTAGGCGTTGTCGCTGGTAATATCGTGCAATCAAAGCATGTTGGACGTGATTTAATGGCAGGTTTAAAAGGCATTATAGGTGGCGAAATAGCAGGATACACAGAAATGCTTGCCGATGCCAGAGATAAAGCTATTGAAAGAATGGTCACGGAAGCTCAAACAAGAGATGCTGATGCTATTGTTAATATCCGCTTTACCACTAGTGCAATTATGGCCAACGCATCTGAAATGTTAGCCTATGGTACGGCTGTTAAGCTTAAATAACACACTTAATTAATCCACCCAAGCAAACCATGACTAAAAAAACAACATTAGACAGCATTGCAGGTGGTGGATTATTAGATCGTCGTATTTTTCTTAAAAAAGGCATTACATTCACAGTTGCAGCACTTGCCACAGATACGCTATTAGCTGAAACAGAGATTCAACGCCAACCCTGGATGAACGAACCTGGTGAGCCATTTAGCAATTACGGGCAACCCTCCCCTCATGAACGACAAACAATCCGTTGGACTATGGGCAATAGTACGGCACCAGGGAATGGTGTTTCATGGACACCCTTGCAAGACCTGGAAGGCACTATTACCCCTAATGGATTACATTTTGAGCGTCACCATAACGGCGTACCCCAAATAGATCCAATTAAACATCAGTTATTAATTCACGGTGCTGTTGATAAACCCTTGGTTTTTGATATGGAGGCCTTATTACGTTACCCCATGACATCCTGCCTATGCTTTATTGAATGTGGTGGAAACAGTAATGCGGCATGGAGAGAGCAACCCATACAAACGGCACCGGGATATTTTCACGGCATGGCATCCTGTAGCGAATGGACAGGCATTCCTTTGAGTGTTTTATTAAATGAATCTAAAGTAAAAGGCCGTGCAAAATGGCTAATTGCTGAAGGTGCCGATGCCTCAGTGATGAATATCAGCATCCCTTTAGAAAAAGCCTTAGATGACTGTATTTTAGCTATCTATCAAAACGGCGAACGGATTAGACCTGAAAATGGCTATCCCTTACGATTAATTGTACCAGGCTGGGAAGGTGTAACTCATGTTAAATGGTTGCGCAGACTGCATTTAAGCAATCAGCCAGCCATGGCTAGAAATGAAACATCAAAATATACTGAACTACTACCCTCAGGGAAATCCAGACAATTTACTTTTGTCATGGAAGCTAAATCACTCATAACTAATCCGTCTTATGGCCATAAACTAGATAAAAAAGGTTTATATCAAATTAGTGGTTTAGCATGGAGTGGCCGAGGTAGAATAGTTAAGGTAGAGGTCTCGGCAGATGGCGGTAAAACCTGGGCAGAAGCCTCATTACAAGAACCTGTATTAGCCAAATGCTTTACACGCTTTAGAATTCCATGGGACTGGAGCGGTAACACTGCTGTTTTAAAAAGCCGTGCAACAGATGAAACTGGCTATATACAACCCGAAAGAACTAAGCTTATCGCGGAAAGAGGTCGTCAAGGCTACTTCCATTACAATGCTATTGTTAGTTGGGAAGTTAATAATAAAGGTGACATATCCCATGTTTATCTTTAGATTATCACTTTTTTTAATAAGCTTTAACGGATTAGCCGCTGAATTAGGCCCTAATCTTGGCAAACCTGCCTCAGCTCAATTGATTAAACAATGGAATATGGACATATTCCCAAATGGTAAAGACTTACCGAAAGGACAAGGCAATGCAATTGCAGGAAAAATAGTCTACGAAAAACACTGCCTATCTTGTCACGGACTTGAGGGCACGGGCGATAGCGCTGATGAATTAGCCGGCGCTACACATTCATTAACAGATAACCCACCCGACAAGACCATTGGCAGCTATTGGCCTTATGCAACAACATTGTTTGATTTTACTCGACGAGCCATGCCTTTAAATACCCCAGGTAAACTCGATAATAATGAGCTTTATGCGGTAACCGCCTATCTTTTGTATCTTAATCACATTATTGAGAAAAATTTGATGATTAACGCAAAAACTTTGCCTAAAATCAACATGCCAAATCGTAAAGGTTTTATTAATGTCTATCAAAAAGAAAAATAACCATAATTATTTCCATTTAGGATGCTTATAAATGAGTCACACTAATCAAGTTAATATATCTGACCTTTCTATCTTATTAGTAGAACCGTCTAACGTACAATTAAAAGTCATCACCAACCACCTGACATCAGAAGACATTGCAAATATTGAGCCGGCAACTACAGGCAAAGAAGTATTAAACATATTAAACACTCACCAACCTGACTTGATTATCAGTAGCATGTATTTACCGGACATGACGGCAACAGAGCTAGTGACTCAAATAAAGCACGATGAAAACCTAAAAAACATTCCTTTCATGTTAATTTCTAGTGAAACACGGTTTGATGCCTTAGACCCTATTCGTCAAGCAGGGGTTATTGCTATCCTGCCTAAACCTTTTACTCATGAAGATTTAAAGCGCGCATTAAGAACCACAATTGATTACATAGACCCCGAAGAAATTGCATTTAAGCATTATGATATTGAAGAAGTTCGGGTACTGGTTGTGGATGACAGCCTGACAGCAAGAAAACATATCTCTCGCGTTTTAAACAACATGGGAATCACCTTAATAACAGAAGCAAAAGATGGCAAAGAAGGTGTTGAAATATTCAGCCAATCAGACGACGCCTTTGATTTAATTGTGACCGATTTAAATATGCCTGAAATGGATGGCCAAGAGTTAACCCAATATATTCGAACTGAACTGGATAATCCCTATATCCCCATTTTAATGGTGACTAGCGAGGCAAATGAAACTCGCCTCAACAATGTTCAGCAAGCGGGTATATCAGGCATATGCGACAAACCCTTTGAACCTCAAACCGTTAAAGAAATGTTGTTTAGGGTGTTAGATGATGCTTAGAATATAAAATCTTGTTTTGGGGTGCAATACTTATTGCACCCAAGCTTGTTTAATTAATAAAAACAGTCTGTAGAAACAGTGTCATACCAATGATTTTCCCACGTTTCTTGTTTTGCTGACCACCACACCATACCATCAGCATTCTTTCGCACAAATTTACATTGCTGTTTTATCAAATTAACAGGAATAAATTTACTCTCATCTCCTGCTTGCACTATTATATTTTTATGCGACAAAACGGGGTAAACAGGCTTACCCGAAACTTTTGCCGTATACAATTGAACCCCCATCAAATAAGACAAATCATTCTCATCATAATTAAATATTTTAAACATCGGGTACAAGGTATCTGTCGCATCTATCACTGGCTTTAAATACTCAATAACTTGCTGGTAATTTGATATATTCGCTTTTGACTTTAAAGCAGTCCATGGAGAATAAGGTAAGTCTAATATCCCTATATCCGCATCGGGCAAGACATCCCGTACATATTGAATAACTTGTAAATACCATTTCATATGAAGTGCGGCCAGAACATCCTCTTTCTTATCAGATTTTATCTGATAGCTAGGAAGATTCAATATTATTCTTTTTTTATCTTTAAATTGAATGAGTGCGTTTTTTACTTTAAGTTCATCAGGAGGAATGCCTGTATGGTCTCCACCACCAAGCAATTGCTCTTCAGATAACACCGTCACAGGAAAGCCTAACCAGGGATACATCAAATCAGTAAACTGTGTGGCGTCTAATAAATCAAATTTAGCACGTCCAGAAGATGTTGGTGTGGTATTAAATTCCTGGTTAATCAACTCGATTAGACCGGTGTCTTTATCTTTAAAAGTAACAAGCAAAATCAGTAAAATAACAAAAAAACTTGCCATTTTAAATCTCATTTTCATATCAAAACCTGTTGTTAGTAAAAATAATTAGACATTAATAACCTCAGGCAATAACTGCACCAAGCCAATCAATCTCGCTATGTTTTCAATAGTTTAATTTTGTAAGATATATTTGATATTTAAGCGAGATGTATTTTTTGTAAAAAATACTGACGCTTCTAATGTATTCTGTTTAATCAAAAATGATAGCTCAAGTCCAATCGAACATGATCATCTTCACGAAATATATAGGAGGGATCTTTTACTGGTGCACCACTATATAAACGCATTTCCATCTCAACCTTAAAGCTATCTCCCAATCGCCTACTGGCTTCAATATTATAAAATTTAGTATTATTAGTTCTATCGAACATGACACCCGCTAAAACCTCAGCACTTTGCTCATCGTTAAAAGCAAAGCGTAATGCGGTTAAAATATCATCCTGAAATGGTGCTAAAAAATTTCCCTCACCTCTCGTGTCATACATATATTCAACCACAACACCTAGATCCAGCCCTGTCCTAAAAAGATCAAACAGCGTGTATTCAACACCTGTTGTGGTGGCATAAAATGTTTTCCCCTGCCCTGAGCGGACGATACCTTCATGCTTAAATATCCAGTCCTCATACGTTAGCTGAAGGTCGAGACCTGTCTGATTAATTAACTGGTAATAAGGGATTAAATGCAAAGAACCTGTCGGTGAAATTACTGTATTAAAGACTGGCTCACGGCTAGTGCCATAAAAATGCGATAAACCCAAATCCCAATCACCAATAACATGAGACCATCGTGCTGCAAAGGCTAAATGCTTCTCAACACCATGCTTTTCATAAACAGCATCCCCCACTCTAACCTCAGGAAACGTCCTTAACCGCCCTTCTACGCCTGGAAATGTTCGCTCTCTAAAACCTGGCAACACAAATAAATCGATGGTTCCCCAATCACGTATCAATGCCAAATTAATCATTGGCTGCCCCAGCTTATCTTCAGTATCAGTATTTTCTACAAGATCCGTTTGATTAATAATATTTACCAGATGCAGACCTTCTGCCACCCCCCAAAAAACCTTACGAATACCTACACGCAACTCCCAGTCATTTTCAGCTAGCAGCCATGTTAATTCTCTAATATCGAAATGTGTGCGTTTATTATCATGCTGTGAATATCTATAAAAAGGTACAAAAGTAAAACTTTGCTTTCCGTTATCCCATTCACGATAAACTTCAGGTTCAAAAGCCCCCGAGATGTAATTATTGTGTTGACGAGAATCAAGAGGGTTATGAAAAAAACCAAGCTCTTCTATACTTAATTTCCCTGAAATATCCCAATCTGACAATAAATCATCCATATCATTTGATGATGCAACCGGACTTGTATTTGAGGGGCTTAAGTCTGCATTACTGGAAGCTGTAACCGGGTCTTTTTTTAAAACTTTATTTATTGACAAGCTTAATCCCAAACGCTTTTCATCCGATCCATCACGTATAAGCGCATATCGCTCAACCTCAA
>DAOVVZ010000098.1:0-5974 GCA_030636915.1 Methylomarinum sp.
ATTACGAAATAAGCCCAAAACCCAAGTTTATATTCGAGGTGATCAAACAGTTGCCTATGGAAAAGTAGTGACTGTGATGGCTGCTTTAAAAAATGCCGGTGTCCCAAGTGTGGGTTTAATGACCCGTTCGTTTGAGCAATAAGTGATGACTATATATCAGAAATTTGGTTTTTATTTTGCTCTGGCTTTGACGTTGCATTTGGCACTATTAGGGATGTTTGGGATTAATTTGGGCAGCGAACCTGAACTGATTAAACAAAAACCATTGCCAGAGATTATTAAAGCCTCAATATTGGATGATGAAAAAATACAGCAAGAGGCCAACCGATTAAAATCTAAAGAAGAAAATAAGCGTGTAACTGAGAAAAAACATCAGCAGGATCTGGTTAATAAGCGAAAAAAAGAACAAAAACTTTTACGTAACGCCAAGAAAAAAAGGCAGCAAGAAGAGAAAAAAGCCAAAGAATTAGCGAAAAAACGTAAGGATCTAGCGATAAAAGAAAAGAAAAAGCTTGAGGCAATAAAAAAACAAAAAGTTTTGGAAGCGGCTCGTTTAGCCAAAATAAAAGAACAAAAAGCAATCGAAAAGAAGCGTTTAGATGATCTGCGTAAAGCAGAGGATAAAAAACGTGAATTAGCTCGTCAGGCAGAGCAGAAGAAACAGCAAGCCTTGTTGGAAAAACAAAAGCGTGACGCAGCAGAAAAAGCAGCTCAGATAAAAAGACAAGCTGATGCAGTAAAAGCGCAGCAAGCTAAGGATAGACAAGCAACCATATCTGCAACAGCCGCTATTCAGCAGAAGGTGAATGGTCGCTGGATTAGGCCGCTTTCAGCCGCAAAGGGGTTGAACTGTACGGTACGTGTTAAATTGTTACCTAGTGGTGATGTGATGGATGCTAAGGTGGTTAGAAGTAGTGGTGATGGTGTGTTTGACCGTTCAGCTGAAAATGCTGTGCGTAAAGCCTCGCCTTTGCCTGTGCCGAAAAATAGAGCCTTATTTACAAAGCAATTTAGATCATTCACCTTTAATTTTAAACCTGAATGATTTTCTTGTATTTAATAAATTAAGGAATGAGCATGAAATACTTCGATAATTTGGAAGTGGGGTTTCAGCCTCGCCTGAACTTGTATAGGGTTGTGATCTAAAGTGTAATAAGATCATAACTGGGTCTGTTTTTACTAAATATTATTAAATAATATGTCTATTTTTTTAAGAAGAATTTTACTGGTTAGTCTTGTTATTTTGTTTGTGCCTTTGGCGCGTGCAGAATTAACTATAGAGATAACCAAAGGTGTAGAAACCGCAGTACCTATTGCAGTGGTTCCTTTTGGTTGGCAAGGTGCTGCGAGACAATCACCTGTTAACTTATCCTCTGTTGTTAAGGCGGATTTAACACGTAGTGGTTTGTTTAAGGCATTGCCTGCCAGCGATATGCTGACGACACCAACGGAAACGGAAAAAGTCAGGTTTAGGAATTGGCAAGCGTTGGGGCAAGAATATTTAGTCATAGGTAAAGTTAACCAAATTGATAATCGATATCAGGTACAGTTTCAGTTATTTGATGTCTATAAAGGTGAGCAATTAATTGGTTATCGTCTAACTGTTCCAGGTAGTGAATTAAGACGAACAGCTCACCATATCAGTGATTTGGTTTATGAAAAGTTAACCGGTAAAAAAGGTGTTTTTAGTAGTCGAATTGCTTATATCACAAGCTATACAAAAGCGAATAAACGTAAGTTATATAAATTGTTAGTAGCTGATGCTGATGGTTTTAACCCAAAAACAATTGCTTCTTCAGCAGAGCCTTTAATGTCTCCTGTATGGTCACCTGATAATAAAAAGATTGCTTATGTTTCTTTTGAAAACAAGCGCTCGGCAATTTATATACAAACACTGGCGACGGGAAAAAGAATCAAAGTTGCGGCTTATAGGGGCATTAATGGAGCCCCTGCATTTTCTCCTGATGGCACGCGGTTAGCACTTACATTATCTAAAGATGGCAGTGCGGATATTTATGTTTTAGATTTGAATAAAAAGTCACTTATGAAAGTGACAAAAAGCTATGGTATAGATACCGAACCCACTTGGTCACCCGATGGTAAAACGATTGTTTATACCTCTGATCGTGGTGGCAAACCACAGTTGTATACAGTTTCTAGTCGAGGCGGCAGGACAAGTCGATTAACCTTTGATGGCGATTATAATGCTGGAGCGCAATTTTCACCCGATGGCAAAAGCATTGCCATGGTACATGCTAATCGCGGCGATTATAGAATTGCTGTTATGGATGTGGCTACTCGTACAATTAACGTATTAACTGCCGGTAGGTATGATGAGTCACCAAGTTTTTCGGCGAATGGTGACATGGTTTTGTATGCATCAAGAAAAGGCAATCGAAGTGTTTTATCCGCTGTTTCAGTTGATGGTAAAATGCAGCAAAGTTTCACTTTTGATAATGGTCAAGTGCGTGAGCCTGCATGGTCACACTAAAAGTACAAACATGTACTAATATAAAGTTTTAAATTAACTTATCCCAATAGAGGGGTAAGTCGATAAGTATTTAGCAGAGAGATAAAAAATGAGAGTAAATAAATCAGCATTGGTTCTTGCAATGGGCGTGGCAATATTGTCTGGTTGTAGTTCTACAGAAGAAAAAGATGGCAGCTTGTTAGAGGCTGGACAAAATGGAGCTAATGATGCCTCTACTGTTGGTTATTCTGATGGAACATCATTGTCGGGTGAGCAATTTGGTAGTAATGGCTTAGCTAGTAATGAATTTGATGTCAATCGTTTAGGTACAGAATTTAGTGATCCTGCTAACCCATTATCCAAGCAGACGATTTACTTTATGTATGATAGTAGCCAGGTTCAGCAAGATTTTGTGCCAGTGATTGCAGCACATGCTCAGTATCTATTGAATCACCCTGCTCAGCGCGTAATCTTGGCTGGTCATGCGGATGAGCGTGGTTCTCGTGAGTATAATATTGCATTGGGCGAACAACGTGCTAAATCTGTTTATAGAATGATGACAGTTCAGGGTGTTGCTGATAATCAGTTAGAAATTGTCAGTTATGGTGAAGAAAAACCAGCTGAAGAGGGTATGAATGAGGCTTCATGGCAGTTAAATCGTCGAGTTGAAATTGCTTATCAGGGGCAGTAATGAATAAATCATTTCTGTTGATGCTGTGCGCTTGCTCAAGTGTTTATGCTGAATCTAGAGTATTACCTCCTGTTGTTGATAATTCAATTTACCCGGGTGGATCAGCGTATAGATCTGAAAAGCCATCGGCGAATGTCATGTATGAGGTTTTAGGCCGGCTGGAACAATTGCAAAGTGAAGTTCAACAACTTAGAGGTGTTGTGGAAGAGCAGTCTCAAACAATTCTGGATTTAAAAAAGCGTCAGGGTAATATTTATTCAGATCTGGATCTGCGTATGCAAGAGTTGGCAGGTGTTATTGTTGAGTTTAAACCGGAGCTTAAACTTAAAAGCTCTAGTGCAAAAGCTGTTGCTAAGCAGGTAAAGCCAGTAGTAGTGGCTAAAAAAGTGCTGCCAGTTATCAAAAATGTACCTGCTAGCAATGAAAAAACATTGTATCAGGCGGCTTATGAGACACTTAGAAATGGCCATAATACGCGTGCAATTGCTGCGTTTAAGGCATTTTTAATTAAATTCCCGAAGGGGGAGTATGCCGACAACTCTCAATATTGGTTGGGTGAGGCATATAAAGTTAATCAGGACTTGAATTCTGCAAAAGATGCATTTACAAAAGTTGTTACTGACTATCCCGGCAGCCCAAAAGTAGCTGATGCACTGTTAAAATTAGGCTATATTGAGTTGGATCAAGGTAATGAGGTTAAAGCGAGAGATCATTTTACTCAGGTTACTGTAAGCCACCCAGGGTCGACAGCGGCACATCTTGCAAGTAAAAAATTGATACAAATGGGAGTTATGCAACCTTAATGGAAAAGTTGTTAAGAATTACTGAGATATTTTATTCTTTACAGGGTGAAACAAATACAGTCGGGTTGCCGACAGTCTTTATTCGCCTGACGGGTTGTCCTTTAAGATGTACCTATTGTGATACCTCCTACGCTTTTTCTGGTGGGGAGAAGCAGGCTATATCGTCAATTGTTGACCGGGTTGATCAATATAAGGCAAGGTATGTTACTGTTACTGGTGGTGAGCCTTTGGCTCAGGTAGCAAGCCATGAATTAATGACAATACTTCTGGATAAAGGGTATGTGCTTTCACTAGAAACCAGCGGTGCAGTCGATATTTCTTTGGTGGATCCACGAGCTGTTAAGGTTGTGGATTTAAAGACGCCCTACTCAGGTGAAATAGATAAAAATATCTATCAAAACATTGACTATTTAACAGAAAAAGATCAAGTAAAGTTTGTTATTGCCGATAATATAGATTATGAATGGTGTAAATCTATAATGCAGCAATATGATTTGGCTAATCGTTGTGAGGTTTTATTTTCGCCTGTGGTCGGTAAAATGAATCCCACCGAATTGGCTGAAAAAATCATTAAAGATAATTTGCCTGTACGGTTTCAAGTTCAACTACATAAGTATCTTTGGAATGATGCTCAAGGAAAGTAAGAAGAAAAATGCAAAAGAAAGCAATAATCCTATTGTCAGGGGGCTTAGATTCAATTACTGTGTTGGCGAAAGCAAAAAAACAAGGTTTTGAATGTTACGCTTTAAGTTTTGATTATGGGCAAAGACATAACGCAGAGTTATATGCAGCAAGAGAAATAGCAGAAGATTATCAAGTTGTAGAACATAAAATAATTAACTTAGGCTTAGGTTCTATAGGTGGTTCAGCATTGACAGATGATCATATTGCTGTGCCTAATACACCTCAGCAAGGGATACCTGTTACTTATGTGCCCGCAAGGAATACGATTTTTTTATCCTTTGCCTTAGGATGGGCTGAGGTTTTAAAGGCTAATGATATTTTTATAGGTGTTAACGCTATAGATTATTCTGGGTATCCTGATTGTAGACCCGAGTTTATTAAAGCATTTCAAACATTAGCAAACTTGGCAACAAAGGCAGGAGTGGAAGGTGAAGAAATTAAAGTTCATTCACCTTTAATTGAAATGAGTAAGGCTGAAATCATTAAACAAGGTATAGCTTTAGGTGTTGATTATAAAAAGACTGTTTCGTGTTATTCTGCTGATAAAGCAGGGCGAGCGTGTGGTGTTTGTGAGGCTTGTAGATTACGAAAAACAGGTTTTACAGATGCAGGTGTTGAAGACCCAACTTGTTATCAATAGCACATTGTAAGTGATGCTAGAGATTTAAATTATTCCTCATTATTTTGGCTAATACTCATTAAACAATGATCAAAGCCAATAAATTTATTGCAGTTCAAATTAACATCTAGAGTAGATATATGAACGTAGGACAAACGAAATCACAATTTGTTGCTGTTGCATCTATTGCTGCTGAGTTAAGTGCAGTCATGGGCGTTGCTAAAGAAATTTCATTAGCCGCAGCAAATGCAAAAGCCATCGCTTTTAGAGCGGGGGAAAAAGCAAAAGGTTTTCAGCCGATTACAGATTTTATTAATGAATTAGCGAAAGAGACTATAGCGCTGGTTAATACGATTAATGAACATGCGTTATTGTTGTATCAATTAACGGTTGATGAATATAGAATGACCGATGCATATGATAAGTTTGAATTAGTGGTAATTCAAGCAAGAGGAGCCGCTTACGAGAGTTCTCTTGACGAATCTTTGGTTAAGGCGCGTTTTAATATGCTTGAGTGTAAGCGAGAATTTAAATCGAGTGTCTCTCAGCTTTTAGACCAGTTGGGTGAGGTAATGCATCCCGCCAGGGCTGCTCGTGTGATCGCTGCAAATTCACGTATTGAGGCATCACAAGCGGGTGAATATTTGCAAAGTTTACAGGCCGTTGCAGAAAGTGTTGATAATGCAGCGCAAGTAATTCATGATAAT
>DAOVVZ010000200.1:0-4377 GCA_030636915.1 Methylomarinum sp.
TCATCAGTACTTTCTATGCTGGCTTCTGCTTTTACATCAGTTGATTGCAATATTGATGTGGCTAGCAGGAATAGGCAGACAATATGTGTAATTGATTTGATTGACTGAAAGAACATATTCCACATAACATGATTGATGGTATTCAAGCAACAATACCCATAGTTTAGATAAATTTGTTTATTGAAAATATAAGTTGGATGTTCAGATCATACATTTTATATCTTATCCTGCTTAGGACCTTTTATCCTTCATCTTTACTAAATTAACACCATAATCTTTTTAGGGTTAAAAAATGCTATGTCACCGTTAACTGTTGAAAAATTAATTTAGTAAGCTAAAAAAGATTATCAGTTTCTCATTGTTAACTAACAGATAAAAGTTGAAGTCGCTCTAAAAGCGCTCTCCTGCTGGAGAGGACTTAAGAGCCAACTGAATCTATTAAAAATCCACACTTAACGGTGACATAGCTTTAAAGAAAGACCGTGTAGAGATTATCTACACGATAACTAAATATTTCAAAGTGTTTTAAGATACTCGACCAGAGCGAGTCGTTGATTCTTGTTAATAGCGGGTAACCATTCAACTTCAAATTTACCTGCTGCATTTTTAATCGGTTTACCATCGGCATCAAGCTTAATAACCGGTGTTTTCCCCACGGCATATTCATGCCCAGCATTTCTATTACCCGGCAGTAAGGTATCAAATTCAAAAAGACCAGGATACTCGGACAAACCCTTACTAACCAATCCAACTTTTACCGGATCAAACTCTCGGCTTCCCAGTGTAAATCTATTTGAACGACATTCTTTGTCCGCTTTAACTTCATCTTCATTACAGCTCGGTAGAAATATTTCATATAGATTGGGTACGGAACCGTTATGTAAATACGGTGCTGTTGCCCAAATACCGTTTAACGGACGACCTTTATAAGCTTTCAGATCTTTTTGTGCTTGTTCATCCGTTTCAAAATCGACGTGGCGTGTGGTTTTTTTAATCGGGTTATTCAACATTGCCACCAGAAAGTCATAAGCTTTATCAAGCCAACGGCTAATTAATAGCTTATCGTGATCCGGTTCTAAAATGACACCGCCAGTTGCTTTTGTAAGCGCAAATATTGCGAGGGTTTTCTCAGCAAATTTATCCTTAGAATCAGGAATGTCTTCTCCTTCAAAATATCCACTGTTACCGCTTGAGGTAAGCGCATTAACAGCCATAGTAGGATCTGTCTGTATTTGTCCTAAACTAGCAAATTGAGCAATGACTCGCCGTTCCGAACTGCTTCGATCAAATTCAGCCGGACTGCTATGACATGAGTCACATTGATAATCCATATAGACCTTTTTGCCTTGTTCCGCGAGTTGCTGATCAATTGCCGGCAATATGTTCTCAGGCCAGACAGGAGATTCTAGTGAAACCAGATGATCCTCAAGTCTTACTAAATTCCGTTGCACGACAGAAGAGCGATAACCGATATCTCCCTTCTGTTTTTTAAGGTCAAATGTCCCAAATACACCAAGTACTTCACCGGTATTACGCCCTAATGGCCCCAAAAACCCTATTAAACCACCTGGGTTATTATTGCCGACACCGTTCCATTGCACAAAGTCATGCTGCGGTGTATCCCATAAAAATGGATAGCTTACCGGTGCGTTAGCTGGGTTAGAATTAGCCTGACCTGGGGTTAAATGTTCCAATACGCGATTAAATATCCGGCCAAATGCATCGAGCCGACCGTAACCGTAGTGTACAAGTTGATCACCCTGCACTGGCGCATTGCTTGTATTATATTCCTCTCGATCTCGAGAAATAGTGTTAAGCATATTTCGAAATGCCTCTTTGTTTTCAGAAACATCTTTATCAATCATGATTTTAGCCAAACGATCAAACTTGGCTGGATTATTTAAAGTTGCCTTAACCGCATTTTCAATTTCTAAAAAGAATCCTTCAAAATCTGCTAGCGTTGGTGCTCCGTCAACCCGTATCCCTGTTCCCTTATAATTGATTTGATTGGTATGGCAGGCTGCACATGTAAACCCAACATAACTTTTATCTTGATAAGTATCTTCAACAAAACCAACTGGAAGACCCTCGGGGTTATCATAACTGGATCTTTGTATTAAAAAACGGTATTTAGCCATATTCGCAGGATTACGAAACAGCGTTTCATTATCAGCCTGTTCGAGATTCAGAAAAACTTCGTAAGGCATGAAATTTGATCCTTGCGTAGTATAGTAAAACCACAAACTGTCATATCTATCCCAATTTTGTTCAAGATAAACAATTTGATTGGTGTTATCACCAAAAACATCCTTTTTAGCTGTTTCAGCATAACGATCCGAATCCACAACAACGCCTTGTGAAACATAGGTACAGCTAGCCAGTAGAAAATAGGCCGGAGCCAAGAATAAGCTTGTTTTTTTCATTTATTTCTCCATTATTATTATTTTTCAACCGAAAATATATTAAAAAAAGTGATACTTGTGTGTTTTCTTCGTTGCGAAGTATTACAGAAGCTTGGCAAGCATCCGCTATCAGTCGACTGATGCTGCCGAGAGCAGATGCTCAGTGAGCGAATGTCTAACAGTAAAAACCAAAGCTTTGCAATCCACATTGTTCGTTTCAAAATCAATTTCCACTTATCAAGCAGGAGATGTGTTGTGGAACACCAATCGGACTAACTCTTGGTAATCTATCCAATTTCTTTTCCTGAATTGAGTAGATTTCAGTATAGTTGAAAATTTAAAGTTAACCTGCCCCTAATTATTGACCCTAATTATTGCAGATTGAATCTACATTTTCTTGTGTTATTGTAGGTAATGATGTTAGTAGTAGAGCTTTGAAATCCCACATGATTTATATAACATCTAAAAGGTTGTTATCTAAATATTTTACCAACAAAAGGCAATTCGATATGACAGAAAAAAATCAAACTATTTCAAACCCCGGTTCTCACCTGGATTCAGTTGTTTCCAATCTCCCGTGGGGTGATGCATTTGATATTGGTTTAGGTCTAAATGCTGTAACGGGTGAAGTTTTAGGGGCAGCAATAAAGAAGCCAAACATTAAAGATGAAGAAGTAAAATCTTCCCAGTATTACTATCATTTTATTTCGACTGAGGCTGAGCTAGAACAACAAATAGAGGTCTCTGCTAAAGGAAAGTATAATATGGATGGAGTCAACCTTAGTGCTTCTGCAAGCTATCTCAATCAGATAAAATTCTCCGAAACATCAATCACACTTATTGCTCATTATTCTTCTACGTTCTCAGGCTACGATGAGGCTGATAAGTACGAGCTTACCGATGAAGCACTTAAATTAATTGAGGATAAGGATAAATTTAGAGAAATATATGGAGATTATTTTGTTGCTGGTCATCGTAGAGGCTCAAGATTTACCGCCGTTTTTCGATGTGAAACGAAATCAGCAAGCCAGCTCCATAAATTCAGGGCAACAGTAGGTGCCGACACACCGGATGTGTTTAGTGCAGAGGGCAGTGTGAAATTCAAAAATGCGGCTACGGAAAATGATGTAAATATTAGTATTAAGGTCGAAGCGGTAGGCTATAAAGGAGTTCTTCCAGCAGTTCCAGAGGATCCTGAAGGAATAATAAAGCTTTTGGAATGGTTCAAAGAAAATGAACTAGGGGTTCCAGTCAGGGCTAAGCTCTATCACTTTAGTCAACTCTACTCCGGTTTTTCAGCGGAAGTACCTATCGCACCGGCAACTTTTGTGGCATTAAATCAGCTTTATTTGACACACTGGAAAATTAAAAATGGTTTAGCCTCTATCCCCTCGTATTACCAGAAACAATACGAGACTGAAGTCTCAAATTTTGAGTCTGAGCTAAATGCTTACAGTAATACCCTTGCAAAAAATACAACAGAAAGAGAAAAGCTTATGCTGAGGGCAAACGCCCTCTATGAGGATCTTCGGGCTGTTTTGGAACGACAGGACTTTTATTTTAGTGTTGCTGGGCAAGTTGCTAAAGAACCTAAAAAAGATAAACTTATCACTTGTGTTGATTGCGGCCCTAAAGCTTGGTTGTATGGCTACAGCACCTATAACCAGAGTAATGCTGTCAGCATTCATTCAATAAAAAAGCATTACAATAAAAAATGGGGGCCTACTGTGAGAGCCCATACATTTAATATTGATCCCGATCAAACTAAGTTGATTGTTGGCTGGGAAATTAGAGGAAACCTTAGTAACGCAGGAGAATGGAAGAAAATATCCGACCAGGTTATTTTAAAAAATTCCGCTAGTGTCTGGGCTCAATCTGATTTTTGGGGTGATTTTGACTGGACACTGCATATCTACTACGTGGATGCAGCAGATTACATATTTGATTGAAAGAAAAAAGGAGGGTAGTGGGTCGA
>DAOVVZ010000222.1:0-4159 GCA_030636915.1 Methylomarinum sp.
GCATAGAGAAAACAAGCGCTGTAACTTATGATATCAATAGTTGTGTTGTTTTATGGTAAACCATTAGTCAATATACTCTCGTCGGCTTAATTGTTACTGACGTAGGCGATGTTATCGAGTTAAAAAATAGTGAGCTACAATTGTTATCTGAGTTTTCGGATAAACAATCGCCTTTGTATGCTTGTTATAAACAAGCTTCTCCGATTTGCTTTTTATTAGACTCTGATACATTACTCGATAGCAGCTTGTCTGCTTTTGAAGCAATGTTGCCTAAAGAGATTAGACAAATAATTGAATGAAAATAATCCAGATATTCCTTTTATGCTTCTAAGTGCTGATATTATTTTGTCTGATCTAACTGAAAGACATTTTCTTGATTTTTTTAGTAAAGAATATGGACTCATTATTCATGATCATCAACTGGATAATTTAAGGGAAGCAATTAAAGCAACCAGTGTAAATCATGATTATTTAGAGCCTGAAATTTTATTGCAAAAAATCATTAGTGAGCCATTTTGCCAAGAGCGTTTGTTTCTGATTGAAAAAACAACCATAGATGAGAGTTATTTCTTTAGAGATGAGTTTCAAATAGACTTTTTACGCAATGAGTTTTTACCCAAACTGATTGAACAAAAAAGATGTTTAGGTGATAAACAAATACGTATCTGGAGTGCAGGCTGTTCTACTGGGCAAGAAATTTACTCCCTGACTATTTTATTACATCAGCTGTTACCCGATTATGACAGCTGGAATCTGCATTTAATTGGAACGGATATAAATTATCAATCGTTAAACCAGGCGAAAGAGGCTGAGTACAATGCTTGGGGAATACGAACTAATACTGACTTTATCAACAATAGCGGGTATTTTAGCTGCCTAGCTGAAGATCGTTATGTGGTGAATGATTTTATTAAAGATAAAGTTAAATTTTCCTATCTAAACTTAGCCGAAGAAACGTTTCCTTCCATCATGCAAGGCATTTGTGCATTAGACTTAATTCTTTGTCGGAATGTATTTATCTATTTTGATTCAGTCACCATAAAAAAAACCTGTCATAAATTCTTTGATTCGCTAAATGTTGATGGTATTTTGATGCTTTCTGTTACAGACCCATTAAATTTATCATGTGATTTATTCACAACAGAACAGAGTGGTGATGTTTTTTATTTTAAGAAAAAAACAGTAGCCTTATCGTATGATGATCCTATTGTTGTGGAAAACAAAAATAACAACAAATTGTTAGCAGCTGATAAGGTTATTCCTCAGGCTGATTTAAGCAATATTAAACAATCCATAATAAATGCAATGGCAATTGCTGATTGGCAATCTGCACTTATCCAGGCAGAAAAGGCTCTATTGGTTTATGAAGGTGAAGCCGAATTGTATCAATTTAAAGCTAAATGTTTGACTAATCTGGGTAAAATGGCGGAAGCGAGGGTGGCATGTGAACAAAGTATTCACTACGACTCGGTTGAGGCTCACAGTTACCTTTTATATGGTTTGATTTTAATGCAACTTGGAATGCTCGTTGATGCAGAAAAAGCTTTTAGGCAAACGATTTTTTTAAACTATGCTTTTATGGAAGCGCATTATCAATTGGGACAAGTACTGTTATATAAAGGACAAAAGAAAGACGCAATCAAATCAATTCAAAATGCATTAGCTATTGCCGCTCAAGAAAAACCAGAACGCCCCATTCATAATGTAATTTCTTTGACCTATTCCAGTTTTTCTGAAGTGATGAAAAATGAGCTAGAGTTGATTGAAAAAGGGGGGGTATCGCATGGTTGAGCAAGCAATCTCGGCAAAAGAATTAATGCCGAACTCAGTGCAAACGACTCAAATACTTAAAAGCCGAGCAGAAAAATTAGCACAGCCTTATATAGTTGAAAATGAGACAGAAAAAGAACTGTTTTTTCTGCAATTTAAGCTTAATGATGATGCTTTATATGGTGTCCCTCAAACTATGCTAGATGAAGTCATTGATACAGAGCACTTGACTCGCTTGAATTGGTTGCCACCTTTTATTGCTGGTGTTATCAATTGGAAAGGTAAGGTTTTATCTGTTTTAGATACTAATTACCTCTGTTCTGAAATGAATATGGAACGTGTAGCAGCAAAATATACAATTGTTGTGGTTACAAATGGCGAGAAGAAAGTTGGCCTAATGGTTAATGAAATTGATGAGTTTTTTTGCTATAAAAAAGCAGATTTAAAAACCAGCTTACAAAGCCCTATAAAATTTAATAAGGATTATTTCTTAGGTTTATTGAATGATTCGGTGGTTATATTGAATATAGATATGGTACTTACTGATTTAGCACTTGAAATAAAATAGCAAATATTTTGGCAAAATTATGATTAATGAAATGAATTCTTTATTGACAGTTATGAAGCTTACGACAGAAGAGAGGCTGGAGCGCTTAAGATATGTCAATTTAACCGAAAAAGACTGCCGAATCCTGAAAGCATTTGAACCTGTTATTAAAAAACATGCAGATGAAATTGTTGATGCCTTTTATGACAATATCAGTTTGTACCCAGATTTATTAAAAGTTATAGATAGTGCAGGGTCTAATGTTGAACGATTAAAACAAACTCAAAAACGCTATTTAATTGAGCTGTTTTGTGGGGAATATGGGGATGCATATTTTGATAATCAATTAAGAATTGGTGCTATCCATAAAAAAATAGGTCTTACACCTCGTTGGTATCTTGGTGGTTATAGTGTTTATTTGCAATTGATCAATCCTTTGGTTCTTAAAAAGTATTGGTACAGTTCGCGTAAAGCACTGAAATTGTTGGCGGCAGTGAATAAAATCATCTTTATTGATTCGCAGCTTGCTATTGATACTTATGTCTACGCATTAGTTGATGATGTTAAGAATGTCAGTACCTCAAAGCATGAAATAGAAGATAAGGTTGCCTTATATAAAACATTTATTGGTAAAGTGAGTGAGGGTGACTTAAGTCAACAAATTGAAATTACTGGGAGTGATGATTTAGCTTCTTTAGGTGAACAAATTAATAATATGGTGAGTAAGCTTGCTCATATCACAGCTGAGGTTTCTGCTGTTGGTAATACCGTGACTGAAACTATTTATAAATTAAATAGCTCAGTCGCCACACAATCAAGTGGTGCAAGCCAACAAGCATCCGCGGTGAATGAAACAACCACAACGCTTGAAGAAATAAGGGCAACATCACAGCAGACACAATCGAAAGCACAGACATTAGGAACGGTTGCTGAAAGCATTCGAGTTGAAGGTGAAAATGGTATAGAAGCCGTTTTTCAAGTCATTGAGTTCATGCAAGAGATAAGAGAGCGTGTTAACAGTATTTCTCAAACTATTTTGACCTTAAGTGAAAAAACCCAACAAATTGGTAATATCAATAATGTCATTTCTAATTTAACCCACCAATCAAAAATGTTAGCACTTAATGCTTCAATAGAAGCGGCTAAAGCGGGTGATGCAGGTAAGGGATTTGCGGTTGTTGCTACCGAAGTTAAAGATTTAGCAGAGCAATCTCAACAATCAACGGAGCAAGTCCACAATATTTTACGTGACATTCAATTGGCAACAGATCGTGCGGTTATGGCGACTGAGCAAGGTGCTAAAGGTGTTGATCAAGGTGAAGTGTTGGTGAAAAATACCGGCGAAATCATGCAAAAATTGAATGATGTCATTAATGAGGCGGTGATAGCAAGTCAGCAAATTGTCGCGGCGGTGCGACAGGAAGGTGCTGGCATTTCTCAAGTTTCAGTGGCTATGAGTCAAATTAACAAAGTGACTTCACAATTTGTGTCAGCAGCAGAACAAACCAATGCAGTGTCTAATGATTTAACCCAGATATCTGACAAGTTGCAAAAAACATTAAGTGTATACAAAAGTAATCTTTAATTATGTATACTTCGCGCGGTTACGGATGCGGAATTTATAACGAGCTGATTTTTGTCGAGAGTAAGGCGCTTAAACAGGCGCATAGCAGGCTACGCAACTGTTTAAGCAACACAGCTATTGGCAAAAACTCAGCTGTTAGAAATCTGCAGTCGTGGCCGAGCGAAGTATATTATATGGGGTCTAAATGGCACTTGATGATGCGTTAATGAAACAACTGATGGTTGTTTTTGAAGTTGAACTTGCTGAGCAGATTCAAC
>DAOVVZ010000248.1:0-3932 GCA_030636915.1 Methylomarinum sp.
GTTTTACTCCGTGCTTGGCATCTCTGTCCCACATATCAAAAGGTGCACGTGCAGGTACATAGAGCAGCAAAGTATATTCATTAGTTCCTTCTACTTTACTATGTACATGCGTTAATGGCTCTTGAAAATCATGCCCTACATGCTTATAAAACTCATTATATTCTTCATCAGAAATTTCATCTTTTGATTTTGTCCACAACGCAGAGGCACTATTTACTGTTTCATCTTCAACCCGTGCAGGCGCAGTTTCATTACCTTCTTCATCCTTCTCAGCAGGGATTTCCTGATCCATAATGATAGGTAAAGCAATATGATCAGAGAATTTCTTTACGATAGAACGCAGTCTATAACCATCTAAAAATTCATCTTCACCTTCTTTTAGATGTAAGACGATTTCTGTTCCGCGACTCGCTTTCTCAACGGACTCTAGTGTGTAATCACCTTCACCAGCCGATTCCCAACGTACTGCTTCTGTTTCGCCAGCTTTTTTAGTTGTTAAAGTGACTTTATCAGCAACAATAAACGCAGAATAAAAACCCACACCAAACTGACCAATTAATTCACTGTCTTTCGCTTCATCACCGGTTAGTTTTTCAAAGAACTGTTTAGTCCCTGATTTAGCAATGGTACCGATATGATCTTGCACTTCCTCTCTGGTCATCCCTATGCCAGTATCAGTAATAGTGACAGTACGATCTTCTTTATCAAAAGCAATGCGAATATTTAGATCACTGCTACCTTCGTATAAACTTTCATTTGATAACGCTTCAAAACGCAGCTTATCTACCGCATCTGATCCATTAGAAATCAATTCACGAAGAAAAATCTCTTTGTTACTGTACAAAGAATGAATCATCAAATGTAACAAATGCTTAACTTCAGTTTGAAACCCAAGAGTTTCTTTTTTTGCTTCAACAGTCATGGTTTATTCACTTCCTATATTTCAAATTCGATTGAATTAAATCTGGGGACGTTAATTTTTTTTTCAAGTGATACAAGGTGGTTTTAAAACAAAAATTAAACTTATTATCGAACCGTAATAAACTAATTTAATACCATATACTTTTTTGTCCGGCTTAATGTTAGGCATTGGGCGAGCCGGTGCCGAGACAGCTGTACTGACTTTTACCAGCGATTATGTCGATAGAATGCCAGATTCATTGCTCGATTCTAGAGATGTGAGTTTATGGGAAGAAGCCAAAGACCACTTAGACACTCCGGCTCAATCTTTATCTGGTGGACAACAACAGCGGCTATCTATTGCCAGAGCATTGGCTTTAAAACCCAAAGCATTATTAATGGATGAACCTTGCAGCGCACTGGATCCTATTTCTTCTGCGGTAGTGGAAGATCTGATTAAACGCCTACAGGGACGCTATACGGTTGTCATTGTCACTCATAATCTAGTTCAAGCTAAACGTATCGCTAATTACGCAGGGTTTTTCTGGGTCAGCGAACGCGCTGGATGCTTAATTGAGTTTGGACAGTGCAAACAGATTTTTGAATCACCAGCCCATGAATTAATCGCCGCTTATGCTCATGGTAGCCATGGATAGCTAAACCTTAGAATAAGACCTAAGGGATACATTTATATCAGAGTAATGAACATTGGTTTAATCACCCCCTACTCAGACAGCACAATTGGTGATGCAGCGATATAGTGCACTCATACCAATACTTAAAGAATATAAGGTCTATAGCACGCTAAAACAAGAAATGGAACAAACACCGCTAGCTATTGAGAACATCCAAAACATTTCACATTACGATAGCTATATATTTAGTGCGAGGGCGACATTTTTAATAATGCGCTCTTGGTTTATCACTCGAAATCTTTTACACAATCTTCAACAGCTTAAAATCTCAGCAAAAACCACATTCTTATTTGGTCAATCCATACCCGCTTCTTGCCAAGGGTTTGCTTTAAAATGTCAATTAAATAGCACACCTAAAGTCACTATTGATAACAGAGAAGTGATTGAAAGTCGGTTTATAAATTTTACAGAGTCAAAGCAACTATCCTTACAAAACGCCGTAAAAGAGCATTTATCTGCTGTCAAAAATACGGCTTCAACAATTCAAAATTAACATAAGCATTAGTACATAATAATATTCACACACAGAAATTTACCAAAAAATCTATGGTAAAATATCATAACCATTAGACAAATAATGCGCATAAATAAACCCGGCAACTATCCATTTGGATAGCAGGAATTTAGTCCCGCATCAGTCAGACCAAGCATTCTATGAATTACGTGCACATTCAATCGCCCAAATAAACCATTTTGATCACATTATTCAACAATTAAGAGTCGACAATTGAACCGTATCACAATCACTTTTCTAAAACAGCCTGAAAAGATTATTTTCTATTGCATAACCGGTATTATTAGTGCATTGCTTTTAATCGCATTATTTTATATTGATCAAATCACTATTGAGCAACATGGTTATACCACATATAAAAACACCCAAAACCAACTAACGCGTATACATAACCGTCTAACCAGTAAACTGCAAAATAATATTCAAGTGGTTAGAGGATTACCAGGCCTCATCTCTATTAACCCTAATTTATCTCAGAAACAATACCAAACTGCCGTTCAGCATTTATTAGATGATCACTCTGAACTACGCAATATTGCGCTTGCACCGGACTTGGTTATTCGCTACATGTATCCAATCAAAGGTAATGAAGCCGCTATCGGCTTAGATTATCGCAAGCTGCCATCACAATTTGCAGCCGTTAATAAGGCTCATGTAACCCGTCAACTTGTTTTAGCAGGGCCGGTTAAGTTGGTACAAGGCGGCACAGGATTAATCACAAGGTTGCCTGTGTTTATAAAAAAAGACCAGAAAGAAACTTTCTGGGGTATTGTCTCAGCCGTTATAGATGCAGACCTTTTGTTTAAACGAAGTGGGCTTTTAGATGATAACTTAGCCATTGATATTGCAATCCGAGGTAAAGATAGCCTAGGTTCAGATGGGGATGTTTTTTTTGGTAATCCCGATTTATTTAAGCATTCAAAACTAGAGCATACCTTGGAGCTTCCTTACGGCTCTTGGCAATTAGCCGCGCGCCCTAAAGAAGGCTGGACAACGTTACCTAAAAATATAGGCTTGCAACGTGCAATATTATCAGCCATCGCTCTCGCTATACTCATTATCATAACAAGCTTTATTCGCTCTACCCTTAAAGCCTCATTAGCCAATCGTAAATTCTTAAACTTGCTTGAAAATGCACCTATTCCTTATGCTGTAAATGCTAATGATCAAACTATTTCCTATGTTAATAAAACATTCACGGAAACATATGGCTATACACTAGAAGATATTCCGACTCTTGATGAATGGTGGATCAAAGCATACCCTAACCCGGCATATCGACAGCACGTTAAAGAAAGCTGGTACTTAAAACTACAACACTCTAAGTCAACAGGTCAGGTATTTGAACCTTTAGAAGTCAGTATTCAATGCAAAAATGGCGAAGTAAAGACCGTATTAGCTAGTCCCGCAACATTAGATGCTGCCTCCAAAGAAGATCAATTAATCGTACTTTACGATATTACGCTCAGAAAACGTAATGAACAGCAACTACAACTCTCTTCTCAAGTTTTTAAAGGCACACAAGAAGGCATTATCATTACTGATCCAGAAGGTGTCATCATTGATGTTAACCCCGCTTTTTGCAAAATAACAGGATACAACCGAGAAGAAGTCATAGGTCAAAACCCTAATATTCTTAGCTCAGGCAAACAAACACCCGAGTTTTATACTGATATGTGGGAAAAACTTAATCAAAAAGGGTACTGGAAAGGAGAACTCTGGAACCGTAAAAAAGACGGCCAACTTTATGCTGAAATACTGACGATTTCGTCATTAAAAAATGCTCTGGGACAAAAAACACATCATATCGGTTTATTCTCCGA
>DAOVVZ010000147.1:0-4988 GCA_030636915.1 Methylomarinum sp.
ATCAGTCGTAATCTAGCACAATTAATGAATGGCGACCTTACGGCTACTAGTACTTTAGGTAAAGGCAGTATATTTAGATTAGAGCTTCCAGTTAGGCACTCAGGTAAGGTAGACAGAGTTGCTTTTGATACAACTAAGAAGCAGATAATAAGCGCTCAGTCTCAATTCCCCTCTTATCGTATTCTGATTGTTGATGACTTAGCCATCAATCGTAACGTTATTCATCGTACAATTCAGCCGTTGGGTTTTGAATTACTTGAAGCCATTGATGGTGAGGATGCGCTAAAGAAATTTCATAGTTGGCAGCCCGATTTAGTACTAATGGACATGGTAATGCCTAATATGGGCGGATTACAAGCTAGCCAGCAGATTCGTGCTAGCGAAGCGGGCCGTAAAACACCTATTATTGCCATATCTGCTAGTGTTGTACCGGAAACAAAAAAAGAATTTCTTGATATTCAATATACTGACTTTGTGTCCAAGCCGTTTTATCCTGACAAATTGTTAGAGGTCATTGGCAAGCATTTGCATTTGAATTTCAGTTACGAGGATGATCTGCCCGTTATCGATGCGAATAGTGGTTCAGATTACCTTACTCAGGAAGCCTTGCTCTCCTGTTCTGAGGCATGGCGCTCTGAAATGGCCTCGGCAGCACAGGCATTGCATAAACAGCACATATTGGAGATAATCAAAAAGATTGAACCTGATCATCCTTTATTAGCAGCAGAACTATGTGATTTGGTACAAGGGTATCAGTTTGAAAAAATACAGCAGCTTTTTGATAAGGAAAAAAAATGAACGGGGATATCTTAGTTGTAGATGACCAGCCAGCTAACCTTCAGTTGGTGGAGTCGATACTGACGCCTACAGGATATACCATCCGTCCAGCTCTTAATGCTGCTTTGGCATTAAAAGCTATCACTGAGCATTCGCCTGATCTAATCTTACTAGATATAAACATGCCTGATATGAATGGCTTTGAGTTGTGTGAACAACTCAAACAGGATGTGCGATTTAAAGATATTCCGGTTATTTTTATTAGTGCAGCTACAAGCCTGGAGGATAAAGTAAAAGGTTTTCATGTCGGTGCCGTAGATTATATCGTTAAACCTTTCCAGGCAGAGGAAATGGTCGCTCGTGTACATACCCATATTTCTTTACGCCGTGTTCAACAGGAATTTGAAAAAGAAGTTGTTATACGTCGCCAAATCGACAATGCACGTAAAGAGAGTGAAGAGTTTGCTAATTGTGTTATTGATGCAGTCAATCAAGGTATATTGGTTATCGATGGAAATAGCCTGATTATTCGCACCAATCACTGCTTTGACAGTATCTTTGGTTATGAGCGTGATGAGTTATTAGGCTGTTCTTTAGATGAATTAGTTCCTAATGAACATTCACATGCACACTCTCAATCTTTAACAGATTATCTGAAGGCCCCTGTAGCACGATCTATGTATACTCGTAATTTTGCTCAAGCCATCAACGGTAAACGTAAGGATGGTAAAATCATCTCGCTTGAGATAGATTTAACGCCTGTTTTTATTCATCAAAAACAACATATCATCGCTACGGTGTGTGACGTTACCGAACGCCTTGAAATGGAACGGCAGATTGCTCAGAGTAAGATAAATCTAGAAAAGGAAGTGGTTGAGCGTACGATAGAACTTGAGCAGGCTAAGAATTCTGCTGAAACGGCAAACCAAGCAAAAAGCCAGTTCCTGGCTAATATGAGCCATGAAATTCGTACCCCGATGAATGCTATTGTCGGGATGACTTATCTTGCTTTACGTGCTTCCCCTTCGCTACGCCAACGTGATTACTTAGATAAAATTACACATTCCAGTCAGCACTTATTGAATCTTGTAAATAGTATTCTTGATTTCTCTAAGATTGAAGCAGGAGAGCTGGAATTAGAAACTATTAATTTTAATATTAACGATGTTATTGGTAACCTCCACGACATGATGGCAGAGCGAATCCTGGAAAAGGGTTTGGGCTTTAATGTTGATATTGATAAAGCTCTGAGCGTAGCATTATGTGGTGATCCGTTGCGCCTAGAGCAAGTGCTGATTAATTTAGTCGGCAATGCTATTAAGTTTACAGCAGAAGGTTTTATCACGGTAAGAGCGTACTCAGTGAATCAACAAGAGGAAGGGATACTCGTGCGCATTGAGGTTGAAGATACGGGGATTGGTATTCCTGAAGAAGGCCTTGCAAAGATTTTCAAATCTTTTCAACAGGTTGATGACTCTACCACGCGGAAATATGGTGGAACAGGCCTTGGCCTAGCTATTTCTACAGGTTTGATAGAACTTATGAATGGTGAAATAGGGGTAGACAGTATTCCTGGAAAGGGTAGTACATTCTGGTTTACGGTGCCATTACAGAAAGGCGAGTTGATTTTAGATAAAGTTGTTCCACCGATAACGCTATCCAAGCGACGGGTGTTGGTGGTTGATGATCAACCTTATGCCTGTCAAATTCTATCCGAATTACTACGTGATTGGGATATGCGTGTTGATGCGCTGGATAATGGTGCTGATGCTGTATTAGCGGTAAAGGCAGCTGATGATTGTGGAGATCCTTATGAACTTATTTTGCTTGATTGGCATATGCCTGGGCAAGATGGCCTGGCGACCTCTAGACAGATTAAAGTGTTACCTCTTACAAGTATCCCTCCGCGTATTATGATTACAGCCTATAATAAAACACAATTGATTCGCGAGGCAAAAACCGCTGGTTTTAAAACGGTTTTGATTAAACCTGTCGCACCGCGTATCTTACTGGATAATATCACCTTGGCATTGGTAGGAGAGAATGTGAATCAGGCTAACTATAATTTACCTCCCACAACATTTGATGCGACTGTGTTAAAAGGTTTGCGTATCTTAGTTGCTGAAGATAATATTTTTAACCAACAAGTCGCTCAAGAGGTATTGGAAGATGTTGGTGTCATTGTTGCTTTGGCTAGTAACGGAGAAGAAGCTGTAGAAATGGCTCAATTAAGTTTATTTGATGGCGTGCTTATGGACTTGCAAATGCCTAAAGTAGATGGTTTAGAAGCAACACGGCAAATTCAAGCAATTCCTTCTTTAGCTAATCTTCCAATTATTGCGATGACTGCAAATGCGACATCTGAAGAACGTGATCGTTGTCTTTCTAATGGAATGATAGGATTTATTACCAAGCCTGTACAGCCAGAAACTTTGTATAAAAAGTTAGCTGAATTGCTAATACCGGAAAAAAAGCCTATGGATAGGCTACTAACAAAGGGTGATTCTTTATTGCCGGAAGGTAATGAGGCTGAAATTGATTTTGATGTATTAGGGGCAATGTTTCAACAGAACTTTGAGAGAATGGCCAAATATATTAGACGATTTATTGAAACAGCGGACGAAACCCTTGTTTCGATGGATCTGGCTTTAGAGAATGCTGATTTCTTTGCCCTTGGAACACTTGGTCATACGCTTAAATCGGTGGCGCAAACAGTAGGGGCTATGCCGTTTGGCGAAGCGTGTCGTGAGTTGGAGAGCTTTAAATCTGGTGGCGAGTTAGAGCGGGCACAAGCTTTAGTTAAGGGCTTGCATGAGCGCTTAGCGCGTATTCGCGTGATAAGTGACAAAAAGTTTACTTAAAAATTAAATGCGGTCATTTTTTTAAATTAGCATGGTTTTGAGTAAGGTTGTGTGTCATTGAGGAAGTATTAAATCTGAAGGTGAGTGAGAGACTGTTAAAGCAGAATTAGGTGCAATAATTACCATGAGTGAAAAATAGCTATCGATTTAAAAATGGAAAATAATAAAGGGCTGCACTTATACCAATCACAATATATTTTTATATCAAATAGTGATATGTAGCCTTTTGTTAGATTTATTAGCCATTCACAATTCCCACGTAGGATGGGCAAAGGAGGAACGACGTGCCCATCTTGTTTGATAACAATAATGATGGGCACGGGATAAAGCCCCTTTGCCCATCCTACTTAACTTAGAACTTGAATTCATCCCAATACCGGCCAATTAATAGCAACAAAATAAAAAACAAATCTATCATATCTACCTGAAGTTATTTATAGACGAACTTGGTCTAGACATCTATCATATAGCCACTATCAAAAAGTGGTCTTAATCGTATGAATTTTCTTGAAGTTTATTTTAATGGTGTTTTAAAAAATAGTGTACCGATACAGACCGATCTTATCAGTATAGGCAGAACTGCTGATAATGATGTTGTGATTGATAATATGGGCGTATCAAATCACCACGCCATAATAAGTAAAAAAGACAACCTGTTTTTTATTGAAGATCTAAACAGCACCAATGGTACTTTTTTGAACAGTCAGAAAATATCATCACAGCAAAGAATAAGCACTCAAGACTCTATTATCATAGGTAAACATACGCTTAAATTTTCTGAATGGAGTCACTCCAACAATCCTGGATCATCACCGACTAGCCCTGTTAATGATAGCAGTGATTCGACTGTGATGATGAGTCGAAGTAAAGCGACAGAAATGAATCAAGCGACACCAATAAATGCTCAAACAAAATCATATTATTTGATTTTACGTGACGAGTTAACGGGGATTAATAAACTGCTATTAACTGAAAATATTTACAGCATCGGAAAAGCAAAAGATAACGAAATCCGTATCGGTGGATGGTTTACTCCCGCTTATATTGCTAATATTGAAAAAATAGGTCACTCTTTTTATATCAGCCCTTTAAAAAAGAACACAGTTAAACTCAATAACTCATTCATTAATTCCAGCACTCTGCTTTCAGCGTCTGACGAAATAAAAATTAAAACCTTATTCTTGAAGTTTTTAACAGACTGATGTTGTAAAGGAATCTCTGATCAAGTCATGAACTTGTACCTTATGCTCAGAATATCCAGCTTCCGCGTTAAAAATCTTCGCAATAGCTTGCTATTACGTGCAATTTTTGCCTTGAACTCAATATTCTGAACATAATCTACTTCGCCCA
>DAOVVZ010000099.1:0-5968 GCA_030636915.1 Methylomarinum sp.
GCCAGCGCCGCTGAGCTACCGATGATTGTGCCGAAACGTTTTAATCCTGAGGGTAAAGCCTGGTTACCTGTCATGCATGTTACCAAACAAGGCTGGCACTTCACCGCACTGTTTTCCAACACGGCACGGGCTCATCAATTAGATCGTACTCAGGATTGGGTGGTGATTTACTTTTATGACGATCAGCATCATGAAAGCCAACACACGGTAGTGACAGAAACACACGGTGCCTTAACCGGACAACGTGTCGTGCGCGGACGTGAGACCGAGTGTCGTGAGTATTATGCCTCGGTGAAATAGCGACCAAAAGCAAAATTTGGGTCAGAACACAGTTTTAGCTAATATAGATAACTATTAAATACAAAATATACACAAGGAGGTGGATATGTCACGCAAGCCAAATTAAAGAGGACGGAGGGATTAAATTCTGATCAATTACAGTGTGTGGTTAAACAATAATCCCTCCGTCCCCTTTAATTAGAAAAAAGTAATCCAGAAAATAGGCATTAAAGGGCTCTATCTCTTTAAATTGTGTACCCGGTCAGTGCCAATGTTTAGTTTCTATAATCTCTATTAACAGTTGCGCTATCCAGCTACCATTGCAGCGTGGGCATTTGCCAGGCTTGTGTATTTTGTCTTTGTGAAATTCAAATCCACATTTACGACAATGTGCCGGTGTAATGATTAGACGATAATCGGAATGTTTAAGGCTCTTGATGAGATGACGAAGGTCATCCTCTGTATCCCTCAGTGAAGTTTCCAACAACTGGGCAATATCGTACAACCCCATGGGATGCTTTTTAAGCAGTGGTATCAGTTCTTTGCGGAACATGGATAACCTCCGGCTACATAGTTAAAATTTATACACTTTTTGTAACTTAGAACAATATTCTAATTCAACAGAATATATATACTAATTCATATAAACAATGATCAAGATCAACTGAAGCTCTTATGTCACTAAAAACTATAGAACAACAGTTACAAAAACATGTGTATCATCTCGCAGATGAGATTGGTGAACGTAATGTGTTGCACCCGGAAGCTCTGCAGGCTGCAGAAGTCTATATAAGCCAAGCCTGGCACAAACAGGGTTACACAGTTGAGAAACAGGAATATCAAGAAGGAGGTGTGCGTTGTGCCAATCTTGAGGTTAATCACCAGGGCAGTAGTCGCCCGGAACAAATTATTTTAATCGGTGCCCACTATGATTCAGTTACTGGTAGTCCGGGTGCCAATGACAATGCCAGCGGCGTTGCAGTATTGTTAGAACTGTCACGCTTGCTCTGCTCATCATCAACGGAAATTACCATCCGCTTTGTTGCTTTTACAAATGAAGAACCGCCCTTTTTTATTACAGGCCGTCAGGGCAGTCGCATTTATGCTAAGAACGTACGTCAACGGGGGGATAATATTCGCTTGATGGTTGCCTTAGAAACCATGGGCTATTTTAGTGATGAACCCTACAGCCAGTCCTACCCACCGCTGTTTCACTTTTTTTACCCAGACCGTGCAAACTTTATCAGCATGGTTTCCAATTTCCGTTCACGCAAACTCATGCATAAGATGGCTAAGGCTTTTCGTAGCTCAACAGAATTTCCACTGGAGCACGTATCAACTTTTAGTTTTATCCCCGGCGTGGCCTGGAGTGATCATTTGTCATTCTGGATGAACCGTTATAAGGCGATGATGATCACTGACACTGCCTTTTATCGTTATCCCTACTATCACACAGAAAAAGATACCGCCGAAAAGCTGGACTATGGGCAACTTGCACAAGTCTGTGATGGATTAAGTAAAGCACTTGTTATGCTGGCCAATGAAGAGTTTTAAATATGAAATAAATTATTTGATGATTCGCGCTATTGTTCACTGCTTTTAGTCATCATCAAGCCCTTTAATTTTCTTGCAGTCAGCTAACTTTTTTTCCCAGTAATTGAATAGATCCCTTTTAACATCCTCATCGATAAAACTTTGCAGAAGCATCTTTTTGGGAACACGTAATGTAATCCTCTTCCAACCGCCATCGATTTCACATGCACACTCAACTGTGAGTTCCCAAGTTTCATTGTGAGGTTCAACTTCAAATATGTAAGCATCAAGCCGCATGTCCTCTAAAATTGTATTTGCGGTTTCACGAGCTTTTGCAAGATCAATGGATGATAAAGACATTGTGCGTCCCTCAAATAGCTTAAGCTGAAAGTTTAGGTGGTTTGCTTAATTATGCCAGTCTGCTGATATTTGAATATTAATTAAACAACAGCTTTTAATTGTCATTCATGATGCAGATCAACTGCCTGGCAAACGCCGAAACTAAAGATAATAAAAAAGTTAATATAAAGAAAAGATGACGGAGGGATTAAGTTTTGACCAATCCTGAGGTGGTTGTTACTATCAAGTAAAGTTATGAATTAAAGCTTGCACCTTTTAATTCTCCAGCATGCATTCTTGTAGGCTAACTCAATAAATCAAACAACGACAAAGGAGTTGTTATTTCAGGAAAAAAACAAGGGCCGAGCAATGCTTCCTCCTTTAAACAAAAATAATCTACATATGAATAAAGAATCACAGAAGTGGGAACTAGTTTCCTGGGAATTATTTTATGATATGGCGCGCCAACTGGCCTTTATGATTCATAATGATAATTATCAGCCTGATATTATTATTGCCATTGCGCGTGGTGGATACACGCCAGCCAGGATCCTGTCTGATTATCTTGGTGTAATGGACATGACAAGTTTCAAAGTAAAACATTATAAATCAACTCAAAAGTCTCCTATTGCAGTTATCGAACACCCGCTTGCAGCAGATGTCAGCGGACAAAAAATATTACTGGTTGATGATGTCAGTGATACTGGTGATACATTTGAAGTCGCTATTGATCACATAAACGAATGCACAAACCCGACTGAAGTAAGAAGCGCTGTACTACATCACAAGACTGTTTCCAGATACAAACCAGATTATTACACTCGTGAAGTTAAGGAGTGGCACTGGATAACTTATCCCTGGGCCGTTATGGAAGATATGACAGCATTCATAAAAAATATGCAACCCGCACCTAGCAGTGCAGAACAGGTAGCGCAAAAACTCAGGTCAGAACACAACATAGAAGCACCGATACAGATTTTGTCAGATGCTTTTAAATTAAGTGGTCTTAAATAAATAGAAGAAAGAGGGTTTTATGGGCGTCCATAATTGATACTTCAGATGGATTCAAAATTATCAATGTGTTGCTTGAAGTTAGTTGCTTGTAAAATAGTACCTCTGTCTGCTTTAATTGTTGAAATAAGTGATTAAATTTATGGTTAATCTTTTTCATAAAATAATTTCATTCATGCAGCGCGTAATGGCCATTTAACAACGCGTGCTTGTGGAGAAATTGCCACGGAGGCTGGCGTGTCTTGCCTGGTTCCATTCCACTTTTCACGTCGTTATGCCGACAACCCACAACAGCTATATGATGAAATAAAAGTTTATTGCACACATATTCTAATGCCAAAGTCGATGACATTATTCGAAACAAGAGCCGCAAAAGACTTCGAGCCAATAATTGAATTGAACAATAAAATTAACTAGAAATTTGATTTTTTAATGGTGACTTAAAATGGCTAGATGGTTAATGATTATAGGGGCGCTATTACTTGTTATTGGTGCGCTTTTGCAGTTCGCGCCCTGGTCGCTAAACTGGTTTGGCAAATTACCCGGTGATATTCGTATAGAAACGGAACAGGGAAAAATCTTTATCCCCATCACATCCATGCTGATTATTAGTATTGCACTGACGCTTTTACTCAATTTTATTAAACGTTAATTAACTATCTGCGCTATTTGGGCTTCTGGAGTTTGTAGAGAAAAACGTCCGCATATATCTAGGCATATTACAGTGAAATGAAAATTGGGGACAGGCAATAAAAAGTGCCCCTATCCGGTGGGGCGCGCGTAGCCTGACTTCCTTGATTAAGCATCCAGTGCATCGGCTAAGGTAAATAATACGCAAGCCGTTTGGGAAAGTCTGTAGGGATTTTCTGATAATGGTGCAAGACTAGAGGGTCGAAAGGAGTCATTGAACTTGCCTGTATTAAGTCTATATTAGTGTGGAAATGTCTATTTAATTAACTGAAAAAATAGCACAAAATATCAATTCGAATCCGACGACATCAGTAATCGGGAACGGGGGTACCACCGAGGGTATCACTATATTTCGAACCGAAATAATGCTATTAGTATCAAATAGTAACATTAACAGTGTGGGTGTGGCCCTGAAACAGTATATAAATCAATCGAATGCAGCATATATTTAATGTAAAATAAATTTCAAATTTACCCTGTTCGCTTTATCTATAGAAATAAATATACAACTAACCTAATGTCTGCCTCCGACGGCGACTTCAACTGGTCGACGCAACACTTTATTCTTAAATTCTTAAGAAGGAGTGTTGACTAGTTGAAGTTGCCACCGCTAGCAATCATTCAATAAGTCATGCTAGCAAATTATTCTTGAGTGTTCGTATATGTAATATATACACCATCTATCAATCGCTGAGATAGCAGAATCCATAATAATGGATTCTAGTTGACTAGAAACAGTGAATAGTTGACTCTATATTCCTTATCTGATTTTCTTCAGCGTGAGCTTATCCATAAACATATGCTATTTTCACCTTTTGTTACAAACATGAAACCTTTATTTATTAAAGCAGCGATAAGCATTGCTGTTTTGAGTCTGGTTTTTTATTTTGTACCAATCTCAAATGTATATAGCGCTATCCTGGTTGCGGATCCGTTATGGGTTTTTGTGGGAACCTCTCTTTTAATTCTGCTGAGGGTGCTCACAGCACTAAGAATGCAGATGATTGCACGAGCACAAAGCCTTGATACAAATAGCCTGACGATGATGCGAATAGTGTTTACATCAGCGTTTTATAATATTCTGGCTCCGGGTGCACTGGCAGGAGGTGCTGTTACTTATTTTAAATACCGTCAGCAGGGTGTTAACCCCGTCGCTGCGGTAGCAAATATTTTTGCTAATAAGGCCATACAGCTGCTTGTTGTTTCTCTGTCCGCGCCACTGTTCTGGTTAATCGATAAAGGTTTTAGTTCTTATGCAATAGTGAGCTATGGACTGTTCATGACGGCATGTTTTAGTTATGCATTTGCACTATTTTTTGGTCGCTTTGGGACTTTGCGCTGGTTAGAATCAAAGATAAAACGTCACGGGCAATCTGTAGTCCATCGGTCACTCACGGCATTATGCCAACAGATTGTGACAATTGGTCAGGTATCACACCGAACAATCTTTTTTCTAGTTGTATACTCTGCAATGCATAGTCTGTTTGCTGCACTGGCCATTATATGTTTTGGCAACGCATTGAATATTGATATAGGACTGGTGCCGGTTTTATGGATTTACTCGGTTATCTATCTGCTCAGTATGTTACCAATATCGATTTCCAATATCGGTGTCAGGGAGGTCAGTATGATTATGCTGTTGGCTCCTTACGGTGTATTAATGACTGAAGCTACTGCATGGTCTGTGCTGATGTATTCTGGGCCTTTGGTTTGCGCACTTATAGGATTGATGTTTGAGGCAGAGTATTTTTGGTTGAGTAGAAAAGGTCAAAGATCCATTGATACAGTAGATCGTCAGGTAGCAGCGCATAATAATAAGGACACACAGGGAGAATCAGATGAAGGCAGATCTGGCTGAGCCGATTACCCTTTGCTTAATCAATTATAATGGTCTGGCCCATTTACAGGAGGCCATTACTGTCCTGTATAGTTTACAGACAAGATTTGATGAAATACTTGTCGTTGATAATGCATCTACCGATGGTAGTCTGGCTTATCTTGATACCCTCGATCAAGTAATCGTAGTTTCATTAACCAGCAATAATGGTCCCGCAGGCGCTAGAAATGCTGGCTTCCTACGAGCTAGAAATGATCTTATCCTGTTTCAGGATAATGA
>DAOVVZ010000285.1:0-3645 GCA_030636915.1 Methylomarinum sp.
ACCCTGGAAGCTGCAAAAATTGCAGGGTTAAAGGATATTCGCCTACTGGAAGAGCCCCAGGCAGTTTGCTATGACTGGTTACGCAGAAATACCGGGTCAATTAAACAAGCGCTTAAAGATGTCCATTTGTTATTGGTCTGTGATGTTGGTGGTGGAACCACGGATTTAACGCTGATTAAGGTTGAGCAACAAGGAGATGATGAACCTAAATTAACCCGTATTGGAGTGGGAGACCATTTAATGCTGGGTGGTGATAACATCGATTTAGCCTTAGCGCATTTAGCTGAAAAACGAATCACAGGCGGCGATAAAAAACTATCGGCGGCTGATTTGTCACAACTGTTAGAACAATGCCGAATTGCTAAAGAACGCTTGTTGGCAGACGATGCACCCGAGCAAAGCAATGTGACTCTGTTAGGTGGTGGGTCTAAACTAATTGGTGGATCAAGATCAGCAGCATTAACTAAAGACGAAGTAAGAACCATGGCTTTAGATGGTTTTTTTCCTTTATCGGGGCTTGATGAGTTACCGGACAGAAAGCGTAGTGGAGTGGTTGAATTTGGTTTGCCTTATGCGGCTGAACCTGCAATTAGTAAGCATATTGCCGCTTTTTTAAAGTTACACAGTCAAGCTGCTGCCGATGCGTTGGGACATGAAGGTCGAGTGCCTGATGCTTTATTATTAAATGGCGGAGTATTTCGTAGTCAACCGATTACTACAAGAACCCTGGATTTAATTAATTCATGGAGTGATCAACAGCCGACATTATTAGAAAATCAACACCCGGAACTCTCAGTTGCCTTTGGCGCGGTCAGTTACGCCATGGCTAGACGAGATAAAAAACTCAAAATTGGCGGTGGTTCTGCACGGAGTTATTTTTTATTAGTTGATACCGATAATAAAGACCAGCAACAAGGTATTTGTTTATTACCACGAGGCAGTGAAGAAGGGGTTGAAATACGCTTAAAAGAACAACAATTTGCTTTGCGAATTGGTCAGCCTGTGCGCTTTCATCTCGCATCTTCTACGGGAGATACAAAATATCAGCCAGGTGAAGTGGTTGATATTACTGAAGATAGATTTAATTCTTTACCTCCTCTAGCGGTAGCTTTTGAAGGTGAAGATAAAGGTGAAATTACAGTTCAATTAGCCGTGACGCAAACTGAAGTGGGAACCTTAAAAATTCAATGTGTGTCCATTAAAGATGATAGTCAGCGATTTGATGTTGAATTTCAGATCAGACGAAAAGGTGGTGCATCAACATCAGTTGAATTGCCTGCCAATTTTAATGATGCGGTAGATAAAATACAGGCTGTGTTTGGGTCTAAGTCTAAAAAAGTTGATCCCAAAGCAGTAAAAAGTTTACGTGCTGATTTAGAAAAAGTATTAGGCATGTCCAGAAATGAATGGGAAACGCCGTTGCTTAGGGCGTTATTTGCTGCATTTCTGGAAAGTATGAAATCACGAAGACGATCAGAAAACCATGAAAGAGTGTGGTTAAGTTTAGTGGGTTTTTGTTTGCGTCCTGGTTTTGGCTATCCATTAGATGATTGGCGGGTAGACCAATTATGGAAAACCTATAGTCAAACCATTCAGTTTGTTAACGAAAGACAAAACTGGACGGAATGGTGGACTTTATGGCGACGTATAGCAGGAGGCTTAAATGTTGATGCACAGGAACAGATTTTTAAAGATATTTCTAAATACTTAAATCCAGCGGCAGCAAGACAAGCGGGCGTTGCCAAACAAGTTAAAATACGTGGCTATGATGACATGGTGCGCCTAGCTGGCGTATTAGAGCGATTGCCGGTTGATAAAAAAATAACGATTTGCGAATGGTTGTTAAAACGCTTGCAGAAATCCAGTGAACCTAATCAAACATGGTGGGCTGTTGGCCGTATTGCATCAAGAATTCCATTTCATGGCAGTAGCCATAATGTGATTCCTGCTGAAACAGCGGCTGTATGGATAGAGCAAATGTTGAAAGTTGACTGGAAAAAAGTCCCGCAAGCAGGGTTTGCTGCAACGCTAATTGGCAGAATGAGTGGTGATAGAGCAAGAGACCTGGATGAAGCGACGCGCTTACAAATTATAGAAAAATTAAAATCAAGTAAATCGCCTGTATCTTGGGTAGAAATGGTTGAGGCTTATAAAGAGTTAGATGAAACTGAAGAGAAACAAATCTTTGGCGAGGCATTACCACCAGGGTTGAAGTTAATCTCGTAAGGGTGACAAACCTGTGGGAGCATAACTTTCGGCGCGAGCACTATGCTGTTGATTCATTTTGCAGCTTACCGCGCCGAGGGCGGACGCTCCTACAGTTTTTGATGTTCGTTAGGTAACCCAGCAATTTAGCATGTGTCGGGTTAGGTTGGACATAACCCGTCACATGCTTAAAATATCACTTGCACATCTCTGTGCATCGTCGCGCTTCGCTTGATAAGCTCAGCAACTGCTCCTGCATTGCTCTACTACACACTATCCCTGTATTGTTACCCAATCTATGGCGTAACATTTTTAATATTAAGTATTTATTCATTCACTTTAGTCAATATTGTGGTTTCTCGGGGGTCTTTAAAATCATTAGGACTGTCGTTATTATCAACACCTTCACTAAATAACCCTATAATTAACTGATCACCACTTTGACGAACACCGATTAATTCATTCTGTTCCCAATTTAAATTGATAGGGAAGCTTGTGCTAAATGTTGCTTTATTTGCAATAAAACCATAAACATAATTATCCTGCAAGTTGGGTACAATTTCCCTGCCGCCAATATCCGGGTGTCCATTGGCGGAACCTGAGACAATTTGTGCGGTGAATCCATCCAGTGAAAAGCGACAGATGTTTTCATCTTTATAGCCTCTGAAAGTGTACAGTGAACGACTTGTGTCTAATGCAGTTGGACCTTCCAAAATATAGCATAATCCACTTTGTGTGCTGTATATCCCTGGGATAATATTAGCGACAGCAATGGGTGGAGAAACGGCCGCTGATGTTATTTGATCAAATATTAAACCTTCAGTTGGATTAAAAGTAAATTTAAATGAAGCATCAAAAAGGGTGGTGACCCCGGTATCAATATCAATGACAGGAACTCTTTGCATATTCAAATGACGCCCCGAACCAACAATATGCGCTGATTCAAAATTAACACTAAGATTTGTCCCTGGAATCACCTCTGCTGATGCAGGTAAAAAGACGCTGCTTATAGTGATGGTTAATAGAGAAAAGATTTGTTTTTTATTCATTTTTATAGTCCTCTGTTTATAGTTTTACTTAAGGCAATTCGTAATAAATAACTCATTTATTTGCCTTTTTGTCTGGCTTCAGCCGCTGTCAGTCCTGGATGGGCTGATAGTCTCCAGTAGGCTGGGGCCCGTCTGGAGCTTAATGATTCGCCGCGTGGCGAATCTATTTTTGTGACATGGAGTCCCAAAATCTATCATGAAGGCGCGCGGTGGCTCGCTTAAAAAGTATTTAAATGTCATTAGTCGAAGAAACAATCAGTATGCGGATAAATTCCATCAGCTTATCGCCAAAAATATCATTATGACCATCCATAATCTCTTTACTCACCTGAATGTTTAAGTAAGGATTGCGTGCTGCTCTTTTCTCTAGATGTCTCAGGATGGTTTGGCC
>DAOVVZ010000265.1:0-3807 GCA_030636915.1 Methylomarinum sp.
AAACCTTTAGGACGTATTGCTGCTTTATTGTTATTTAATTGCTGATATAAATCTTCCGCAGCATTAATTTGTTGCCGACTGGGGGCATAACGTACAGATAAATACTCATTAACTTTGCCATTTTTAAAAACAGGCGTTACATTGGCCTCAACCCAATAATAATCACCTTTCTTTGTTCTGTTTTTTACTGGTGCCGTCCAAGGTTTACCGGCTTTACAACACATCCATAAATCTTCAAATGCAGCAGCAGGCATGTCAGGGTGACGAACTACATTATGATTTGCACCTACTAATTCATCCTTAGAAAACCCACTTATCTCAATAAAAGCATCATTGACATATGTAATTATGCCTTTTAAGTTGGTGCGAGTAACGAGTATGGTGCCCGGTTGCATTTGTACTTCGTGATCAGTTACCGGCATATTAATTTTCATTATTTGACTCCTTACCCATTAAGAATTTTACTTTTTTATTAACTTTCATTCTCATCACCTAACCCTTCTAATTTCAGTAGCTTATCTACATCTAATAACATCACCATACGCTCATTAACTGATGCCAATCCATTAATAAATTCCGTACTGACTTTAGTCCCAAAATTAGGAGCACCTTGTATTGTTTTTTTATCAACATCAACAACATCAGAAACTGAATCAACCACTACACCCATTACTCGGGTTTGCCCTGTTTCCATATGTGATTGAAGTACCACAACTACTGTTAAAGGTGTATAGGGTAAATGCCCTAAACCGAAGCGCTCTCGCAAATCGATAATAGGCACAATAGCGCCTCTTAAATTTACAACACCTTTTTCATAGGAAGGAACATTAGGAATACGTGACACAGGCTCCCAACTACGAATTTCCTGCACCCGAAGAATATCAACACAGTACTCTTCATCACCCAACGTAAAACTTAAAAACTGAACCATATTTTCCAATTTCTTTTCTACAACAGGTTCGGTTTCGTTATTTTCAGTTTCTTCTGCCATCATCTTCTAAATTATTTTATTGATTAGATATTCGAACTAATCCTGGAATATCCAGAATCAATGCCACCGAACCATCACCTAAAATGGTCGCTCCAGAAACACCTTCTACTTTTCTATAATTTGCTTCCAACGATTTAATGACCACTTGCTGCTGACCAAGTAAATCGTCAATAAATAATCCACAGCGCATGCCTTGACCATCAACCACCACAACCAGACCTTCTGTTAGTTCAGTTGTCTTAGCTGTTTTGACATCAAAAATCTCATGCATTCTGACTATAGGTAAATATTCATCTCGCAACCGGAATGTTTCACCTTTCCCTGCGACACGATTAATCATATCTTTAGATATATTAATCGACTCTATAATCGCACCTAAAGGAATAATAAAACGTTCCTCGCCTACAGCTATAGATTGTCCATCCAATATAGCCAAGGTTAATGGAAGGTGGATGGCGATAGTAGATCCTTTTCCTAATTCGGAGATAATTTCTATATTACCCCCTAAAGACTGGATATTTCGTCTAACAACATCCATTCCTACGCCACGACCCGAAATATCCGTCAACTGTTCTGCTGTCGAAAATCCCGCCATAAAAATCAGTTCGTAGATTTGTTTATCGGATAAAACAGCGTCCTCTTCAATCAGACCTTTTTCTATCGCTTTGGCTCTTAACATATCCTTATTTAAGCCTTTACCATCATCTCTCACTTCTATGACGATATTTCCACCACGATGATAAGCTTCTAATGTAATAGTACCTGTTTCAGGTTTACCTGCTGCTATGCGGTCGGCTGGCATTTCAATGCCATGATCAAGACTATTTCTGACCAAATGAACTAAGGGGTCGCTTAATAGCTCTACTACTGTTTTATCAACTTCAGTATTCTCACCAATCAATACTAATTCGATTTTTTTATCTAACTTAGTACTTAAATCATGTACCAACCTAGGGAATCGACTAAAAACAAAACTAATCGGCAACATACGAATGTTCATTACGCTTTCTTGTAACTCTCTAGTATGACGCTCTAGCTGAGACAAACCATTTTTAAGTTGATCCAATTTATTTAACTCAAAATGCTCTCCCACCAAACTTAACATTGACTGAGTGATAACTAACTCACCCACCATATTAATTAAGGTATCAATTTTCCCAGTATCAACCCGAATGGAACTTGACCCTTTTGCAGCAGCTGGTTTTGTAGTTTCTTTATTACTTTTTGTTGGTTCAGCAGGGGCAGAGGCTGAAGCAGGTGTGCCCCCAGTCGTAGATGATGCTACGCTTTGACTACTAATGGCTTGAGGGGGTGGCGCAGGTGTTTTAGCCTGTTCAGGCGTACCTTCAGTTTGTTGTTGATCGCTAATACTATTTTGTTTTGCATTGGCTGCGATATCTGATAATAGCCGAACAGCTAAATCACAATCATCTTCAACCCAGTCAAAAATATCATCAACTTCTTGTTCAGGAATATCGCCTTTAAGCTCCAGATCCCATGACAAGTAACACTCTTCCGGATCTAATTCATATAAATCAGGCACGCCTTGGAAATCGACGGTGGCTGTTAACTCACCTAGAGCAGAAAGTTCACGAAACATCCTTACAGGGTCGTTACCTGTTTTAAGTAAATGCTTATGAGGACTGAATGCGATTTGCCAACCGGCAACGCTATCTAATGAAGAGTCTTCAGATGCAAGCTCATCAATAATTGCCTCTTCGGTCACTACTTCCTCACTCGCAACACCATTAAGCTCAAGATCTAAAGCCTTTTTATGTTCAGCAATACGATTAGTATCAATATCCTGCTCATCCTGAATTGCTGTTAACATTTCTCTTAAGCAATCGACAGATCCCAAAAGTACATCAACAGCTGGTTGCGTGACTTGTCTACGACCATCACGCATTTCATCCAGTAAAGTCTCCATGACATGAGTAAAATCTGACACAGAGGTAAAACCAAAGGTACCACTTCCCCCTTTTATAGAATGAGCGGCTCTGAAGATGGTATTGATCTCTTCATCATCAACATCCCCCATATCCAGATTAAGTAACCCTGATTCCATAATATCCAAGCCTTCGAAACTTTCTTCAAAAAAGACTTGATGGAACTGTGCCATATCAATTGACATACACTTTCCTGCTTATCAAAAATTACACATAATTATGTTAGCGTCTAACCTAACACTTTCTTTATTGTTTTTAACAATTGATCTGGATTAAAGGGTTTTACAATCCACCCCGTAGCACCAGCGGCTTTACCAGCCTGTTTTTTATCCATGCCAGATTCTGTTGTAAGCATCAGCATTGGTATAAATTTGTAATCAGGTAACCCACGCAAATCCTTAATTAAGGTAATGCCATCTTTATTTGGCATATTGACATCTGTCACCACACAATCAAATTTTTGAGATTTTGCTTTATTTAAAGCATCTACACCATCCACTGCTTCAACGACTGTGTAACCAGCGCCTTTTAAAGTGAACGATACCATTTGTCTCATGGACGCCGAATCATCTACTGCAAGTATACTTGCCACTGCTTTCTCCTAATAATCGATTAACTCTGTAAAGATATATTACTTCACAAAATGAAATTGCTGATAGTCTATTACTTTTTTAATCAAAAAACATCATATTCATCCAGTTTATTCCTTTCGCACCTTTATCTGCACATGCTTTAGCGAGCAAAATAAAAGAAAAAATGCCCCTTGCAATCAGAGAGAACATCTCGACCCCTTCTTCTACTTCGGTGCCTGCAGGGCGTTGGCGGTTTTGAGCTGGTCGAGCTTGGCGCGGATCAGCCAGTCGCCTTCAC
>DAOVVZ010000014.1:0-10017 GCA_030636915.1 Methylomarinum sp.
AGTCCAGTCTTTAGCAAATCGCGAATAATTAGGTGCGTTAGATTTTGATGCGAAATTATCACCATTCTTGTCGTTTTTATCCACGCTAAGTTGGTCGTAGCGTGCTAGAGCTTCTAAATAACGAGAAAGTTTATATGTGCCTTGTATGTAAAAGCTTTCTCCTGTTGTTTTTATATTAGGGAATGCGCCGAAATCTGTTAGGCGTATTTTTCTGTGTGCATATTCGGATGTTAAGGACCAGTTTTCTGCATTGTATTGCGCGGAAAAGATAAGTGGATTAAACCTAAATGAACCAGCTGAGAATGTTGCCCCAGAGTTAGGGGAGTAATGAGCATTTAAATCACCGTAAGTGATAGCCAGTCTAACTAGCCCGCTTTGCCATTCATAGATCAGGCGGGTTACCCATGAAGCATCACCTTTCATTTCACCCCTATCATTACCTACAATGGCATTTTTAAAGCTTGGGTCGTCGGTACGTGGGTTTACTACCCCTATAGTAAATAAAAAGTCGCCATAATCTGATCGTTGTTCACCGTAGAAATATCCTCCATCAGCAGATAAAGCCATATTTCTGTTTCGGTCAAAATAAATTGATTGTGGTAATAATATGCTGGGTCTAGTTGAAGCAATATCTCGAGTTTCATTATAAAAGCCGAGGGGGGTGGGAACTCTGCCTGCTTTAATACCTAATGAAGTAGACTCTGAAGAATAGAAGTTGTAATCAATAACCCCATAATCAATCCTCAAATCATCTTCGTCAGTCTGTCCGGCATCTCTCCAGACAACCTGTAAGGCTAACTGTAACTCTGGCATGACTCGCCATGAGCCATTAAGACCTAATTCTCGGAAATCGGTTGAAATGCTGTCGTCACTATGACCGAATAGATTGTTATCTGAGGTGTGGATAAAGCCTTGAGATAAGAATCCGTGAATTTGTACTGATTTTGGTAGCTTAAAGCCTAGCCAGTCTTCAGTTGCTTGTGCAGTATTTGATGAGGTAAATGCATAGGCAAAAAAAGCTAAGCTAAATACAAGAGATCTTTTGTTTTTTTTGAGATTAAAGAAATTCATATTAATTGTTTCGTCCTGATTGAATCTGAAGGATTTTGATACCTTCTTTGATGTCACTTGTTCTTAAATAGCCAATAGAGCCAGAAGTAGATGATAACATTTTAATCATTTCTTCTTTGCTATTTAGTTGGATTGGGGCTTGCCCTGAACCGCTAAAGACTAACCTGTCCCATGATCTGCGCATTTGGTGGGGGAAGACATTTAGTATGGTTTTGCAAAAGACGTTATGTAGTGGCTGATTGTCTGCAAGTACAAAAACAGTGACAGGCGTATTGTCTTTCCATTTGTGTAAGCGCATTTTAAAAATAGCACTAAGACCATGTCTGGAAATGGCATCTTGTTTTAATTGTTGGTTAACAACGACAACAAGAGGTGCGGGTTGTGTTTCTTTGCTCTCCTTTGCAAAGCAATGGCTGCTTAGCATTAGAAAAAATAACAGTAATATATTTTTAATTGTTGGGAGCATAGAGTGAAGTTGGAAAAGGTATTAATACCCTGTTTGATTGTAAGCATACAATTACATTAGTTGGGGTATTGTAGACTAAGCCAAGTGACTTTAAAATTAAATCTTTTAATATGCGGATACTTAAGTATGTGAATTTGGAGTAGAAAATCTCATAGTTTAACCTGTTATATCTTATGAGAATAAGGGGGGATTAATAGCTGTAAGTATAGGCTGCCTTAATATTTAGGCTTTTTTTGAATGCATTTGGAATTGGTCTTGTTAATCTAATCATAATGAAGATGTTAAAGTATTGTTGTTATTTTATTTTTGATAATACGTTTTTTATTATGCAATGACTGCCTTTTAAGTTTAGTACAGCTTCAGGTTGACAAAAAAAAGATCTGCTGATAATTTTCTCAGCAAGATTGTTGGGTAAATTAATGTGAGTAAATCTCATCATGGGAAAGCAGTGAAAAAAAATCTGGATCTAAATGAGCGCTCGCTGCATTTGTTAAAAACACTGGTTGAACGGTATATTCAAGATGGTCAGCCAGTAGGTTCACGGGTGTTGTCAGAACATTCAGGGGTTAAGCTTAGTTCGGCTACTATTCGGAGTGTGATGGCAGATTTAGAGTCACTTGGTTTGATTCATTCTCCGCATACATCTGCGGGCCGAGTGCCGACAGTGAGTGGTTATCGTTTTTTTGTTGATTCATTGCTTACGGTCAAGCCTTTGGGGGAAGAAGAAGTGAATCAGTTGGATAATGAGCTGAAAGATGCTGAAAGCTCTACTGATATGGTAAGTCGGGCATCAAAATTATTATCTGAAGTTACACAAATGGCAGGGGTAGTTACACTTCCCAGGCGGGAGATGTTATGCCTGCGCCATATCGAATTTCTAGCCTTATCAAATACGCGGGTGTTGGTGATTTTTGTCACTAATGAACAAGAAGTTCATAACAAGATTATTCATACCTCAAAAAAATTTACAGAATCAGAGTTAGTTCAGGCAGCAAATTACTTGAATTCAGTCTATTCTGGTCGCAGTTTATCCTCAGTGCGAGAGTCGGTGTTTAATGAGTTGCAACAGGACCAAAAGCAGGTTAATCAAGGTATGGTTGATGCAGTGAATATGGCACAAATGGCATTTGAGCTGCAGCCAAAAGAGGATTATGTGTTATCAGGTGAAACCAATTTGATGGGCTTTAATGAGTTGTCGGATATGGGGCAGTTAAGAAAGTTGTTTGATGCTTTTAGCCAAAAGCAAGGTGTGATTCATTTGTTGGATCAGTGTTTGGTGGCGGATGGTGTACAGATATATATTGGTGAAGAGTCAGGGTATCAAGCATTTGATTGCTGTAGTTTGGTGACATCATCTTATGCGATAAACGATGAAACAGTGGGAGTGCTGGGCGTGATAGGCCCAAATCGCATGGCCTAGGAGAAAGTCATCCCGTTTGTTGATGTAACGGCAAAATTATTGGGTTCAGCCTTGAATCCTAAATGAAAGTCCCCATGTTAAAAAGCATTGATTAAGTAGAATAGTGGAGTTTATGAATGAGCAATGAACAGGGGACACCTGAAAGTAAGTTGGATAGTGAACTGATTGATGAGGTGCTTGAGCAAGCAGTCGAAAGTGATACTGGTGAGGCTGAAGCTGCGGAAGTAGAGCTTGAGGGTGTTGAAACTGAAGAGCAAGTGAATGAAGTAGCCATAGAAGAACTTCAAAAGCAACTGAAGCAAGCAGAAAAAAAAGCAGCAGAAAATTGGGATAAAGCCGTTCGTACTCAGGCTGAAATGGAAAATCTAAAAAAACGAACGCAAAAAGATTTAGAAAATGCTCATAAATATGGCTTGGAGAAGTTAGCTAAAGAATTGCTTGTTGTCATTGATAGTTTGGAGCTGGGTATTCAAGCGTCTACCAGTAATGATCCTGAGGTTGTGACTTTAAGAGAAGGTAGTGAGCTGACTATCAAGCAGTTTGAATCAGTGTTTGCAAAATTTAATATTGAAGCATTGGACCCAACAGGGGAAGCATTTAACCCGGAATTACACCAGGCAATGACAATGCACCCTAGTACTGATGTTGCTCCTAATACAGTGCTTAATGTATTTCAAAAAGGATATATTTTAAATGGTCGTTTAATTCGTCCAGCAATGGTTGTTGTGTCAAAGGCTGATGAATCTTCTAAGGTGGATGATGATTTAATAAACTTAGATGAACAGGCTTGAAATTAGTTTAAACAACCTTATATTAATAGACAAATAAAGTAATACTAAAAAATCTGGAGAATTTAATGGGTAAAATAATTGGAATCGATTTAGGAACCACAAATTCATGTGTGGCAGTTTTAGAGAATGGAACTTCTCGTGTAATTGAAAATAGTGAAGGTGCACGTACTACACCATCTATTATTGCTTTTAGTGGTGATGATGAAGTCTTAGTAGGTCAGTCTGCCAAGCGTCAAGCGGTAACTAACCCTGAAAATACATTGTTTGCGATTAAGCGTTTAATTGGTCGTCGCTTTAAAGATAAAGAAGTGCAAAAAGACATCAAAATGGTGCCTTACAAGATTGTTGAAGCCGGTAATGGTGATGCCTGGGTTGAGTGTCATGGTAAGAAAATGGCATCCCCTGAAGTTGCGTCTCGTGTATTGATGAAATTGAAGAAAGATGCAGAAGCATTTTTGGGTGAAGAGGTAACGGAAGCTGTTATTACAGTACCTGCTTACTTTAACGATTCACAGCGTCAAGCAACTAAAGATGCTGGTCGTATTGCTGGGTTAGATGTAAAGCGTATTATCAATGAGCCTACAGCTGCTGCATTAGCTTTTGGTATGGATAAACCAAAAGGTGATACAACCATTGCGGTTTATGATTTGGGTGGTGGTACATTTGATGTGTCTATTATCGAAATTGCAGAAATTGAAGGTGAGCATCAGTTTGAAGTATTGGCCACTAATGGTGATACATTCTTAGGTGGTGAAGATTTTGATTTAAGAATTATTGATTTCCTATCAGACGAATTTAAAAAAGACAATGGCATCGATTTACATAATGATCCATTAGCTTTACAGCGTTTAAAAGAAGCGGCAGAAAAAGCAAAAATTGAATTATCTTCAACAGAACAAACGGATATTAACCTACCGTATGTAACTGCTGATGCATCGGGTCCTAAGCATTTAAATGTTAAATTGACTCGTGCTAAATTAGAGTCATTAGTTGCTGATTTAATTGAAAGAACAAAAGGCCCTTGTGAGCAAGCATTAAAAGATGCTGGTTTATCTGCTTCTGAAATCAACGACGTGATTTTAGTGGGTGGACAAAGTCGTATGCCTAAAGTACAAGAAATTGTACAGTCTATTTTTGGTAAAGAACCAAGAAAAGATGTTAACCCAGATGAAGCGGTTGCCTTAGGTGCAGCGATTCAGGCAGGTGTTTTAGGTGGTGATGTTAAAGATGTATTATTGTTAGATGTTACGCCATTGTCTTTGGGTATTGAGACTATGGGTGGCGTAATGACTAAGTTGATTGAGAAAAATACTACGATTCCAACTAATGCGGCTCAAGTATTCTCAACGGCTGAAGATAACCAGACAGCTGTGACGGTTCATGTCTTACAAGGTGAGCGTGAAGTAGCGAGTGGTAATAAGTCACTAGGTCGTTTTGATTTGTCAGACATTCCGCCAGCACCACGTGGTATTCCACAGGTTGAAGTATCATTTGATATTGATGCTAATGGTATCTTGAATGTATCTGCTAAAGATAAAGCGACAGGAAAAGAGCAATCCATTGTCATTAAAGCATCTAGTGGTTTATCTGATGATGAAGTCGATCGTATGATTAAAGATGCTGAAGCGCATGCTGATGAAGATAAAAAAGTCACTGAGTTGGTGTCTGCAAGAAATACTGCAGAAAGTATGATTAATGCGACTCAGAAATCGATGGAAGAGTTAGGTGAGCAAGTTTCTGCTGAAGAAAAAACAGCAATTGAAACTGCAGTTGCTGAGTTGCAAGAAGTTGTAAAATCTGACGATAAAGATGCAATTGAAGCAAAAACAACGGCTTTAACTGAATTGTCAGGTAAATTGGCTGAGCGTGTTTATGCACAAAAAGCAGAGGCTGAAGGTGGTGCAGAAGCAGGCGCAGACACGGCTTCAGAATCTGCACCGGCAGATGATGTTGTTGATGCTGAGTTTGAAGAAGTTAAAGACGACGACAAAAAATAAGTTGTTTCTGGGTCGCAAACAGCATCCAGCTTCAAGCGACACTTGCACGTCCATGTGCTTCGCAAGCGTTGATTGTGAAGCTTGTTTTTCCTGATAGTAGGACATTAAAACCGCCGGTTTATGCTGGCGGTTATTTACGTTATGGCAAAAGAAGATTTTTATACATTATTGGGCGTTGATAAAAATGCCAGTGAAGCCGAAATAAAGAAAAGTTATCGTCGTATGGCGATGAAGTTTCATCCGGATAGAAACACAGATAATCCTGAACAAGCGGAAGCGAAGTTCAAAAAAATAAAAGAAGCTTACGAAATTTTATCTGATGCTAAAAAAAGAGCCGCTTATGATCAATTTGGTCATGCGGGGGTTGATCAATCCATGGGCGGGGGCGCAGGTGGTTTTGGTGGTGGATCAGGTGATTTTGGAGACATCTTTGGTGATGTTTTTGGTGATATCTTTGGTGGCGGCGGTGGTAGAAGACGTAGCAATGTTCAGGCTGGATCTGACTTGCGCTATAACCTTGAGCTAACATTAGAAGAGGCTGTCGGCGGTACAGAAGCAACAGTTAAAGTTCCTGTTTTGGTGACTTGTGAAGCATGTCATGGTTCTGGTGCTAAAAAAGGCTCTAGTCCGGTTACTTGTACAACTTGCCAAGGGCATGGGCAGGTCAGGATGCAGCAGGGGTTCTTTTCTGTACAGCAAACATGTCCAACTTGTCATGGCGCCGGACAACAGATTAAAGACCCTTGTCGACCATGTCACGGGAAGGGGCGTACTCAAGAAAATAAAACACTATCAGTTAAAGTACCTGCTGGTGTAGATACCGGTGATCGTATTCGTTTGGCGGGTGAAGGTGAGGCTGGCGTAAATGGCGGGCCATCTGGCGATTTATACGTACAAATACAAGTAAAAGATCATCAAATATTTACCCGTGATGGTGCTAATTTATATTGTGAAGTCCCTATTAGTTTCCCTAATGCCTGCTTGGGTGGAGAATTAGAAGTTCCAACCTTAAATGGTAAAGTGAAGCTTAAAATTCCCGCAGAAACTCAAACAGGTAAATTGTTTAGGTTGCGAGGTAAGGGGGTTAAGCCTGTTCGTGGTGGTGCGGTAGGTGATTTGCTTTGTAAAGTGCAGATCGAGACGCCAGTTCGATTAACCAAAGAGCAGAAAGTGTTGCTTGAAAAGTTAAGAGAGTCATTATCTGGCGGAGGCAAGCATCATAGTCCTCAAGAGCATTCTTGGACTGATGGTGTAAAAAGTTTTTTTGATAAATTAACAGGATAAAACCATGCGAGTTGCTGTAGTAGGTGTATCAGGTCGTATGGGGTTGTGCTTGGTTAAAGCGGCTGAATTATCAAAAAGTACAGAGTTTAGCGTAGCAGTGTCCAGGCCTGAAAGTTTATCGGTGGGGCGAGATGCGGGAGAACTGGCTGGAATTGGTATTGTTGATGTTAAGGTAGTTGGTGATTTAGCAGCTGTTGTTGACCAGTTTGATGTGTTAATTGATTTCACTCGTCCAGAGCCTTCAATGGAGTACATTGAAATTTGTCGTCAGGCTGGGAAAAAAGTTGTTATTGGTACAACCGGTTATAGTGACGAACAAAAAGCTGCTATTAATGACGCGGCAAAAGATATTGCTATTGTGTTGGCTCCTAATATGAGTGTGGGCGTTAATTTATCACTTAAATTGTTAGAAATGACAGCAAAAGTGATGGGTGACTATACAGATATTGAGGTTATTGAGGCTCATCATCGCCATAAAGTGGATGCTCCATCAGGTACTGCATTACGAATGGGTGAAGTTATTGCCGATGCACTGGGTCGTAATTTAAAAGACTGTGCTATTTATGGGCGTGAAGGTGATACCGGTGAGCGCGATAGAAAGACCATTGGTTTTTCTACTATTCGTGCAGGTGATATTGTTGGGGAGCATACAGTCATGTTTGCGGATGAGGGTGAGCGTGTTGAAATTACACATAAAGCAACCAGCCGTATGACCTTTGCAAACGGTGCTATCAGGGCATCTGTCTGGTTAAAAGACAAATCGAATGGCTTGTATGATATGCAAGATGTACTTGGACTTAAAAATTCTTAATGACCTGAGCCGCATAATTTCGTAAAATTAACACTATTTTTTTTAGTATGTATATTTCAACGGGGTAAGTCATCAGGCTTATCCCGTTTTGCACATTTTAAGGTGGCTAATCTTGAGTAAACCTGCTTTGCTGTTATTGGAAGATGGAACAGTGTTCAATGGCGTATCTATAGGCGCAGACGGCTGTTCAGTTGGTGAGGTTGTGTTCAACACATCTCTAACAGGGTATCAGGAAATCCTGAGTGACCCTTCCTACGCTCGTCAAATCGTTACTTTAACTTATCCACATATTGGAAATGTGGGTACAACCAGTGAAGATGATGAATCTGATGCTGTTTATGCAAGTGGCTTGGTTATTCGTGATTTACCACTTCAACTAAGTAGCTGGCGTAGTGAAAAACCATTGCAACAATATTTAATTGATAATAACGTGGTTGCTATTGCGGATATTGACACACGTAAATTAACCCGTATTTTGCGTGATAAAGGCGCACAACGAGGTTGTGTTATCGCTGGTGAGTCGATTGATGTGACTGTTGCTGAACAAGCTATTGCAGGTTTTTCTGGTTTAAAAGGAATGGATCTGGCTAAAGAAGTAACAACAGCAGATCAGTACGAATGGACAGAAAACACATGGTCATTAGCTGGTGGACATTCTGCCGCCGAGAATCTAACCAAACATGTCGTTGCTTATGATTTTGGAGTAAAACGTAATATTTTACGTTTACTTGCGAATAGAGGCTGCCGTGTAACGGTTGTTCCTGCAACAACAGCTGCATCAGATGTTTTGGCAATGAATCCAGATGGTGTTTTTCTTTCTAATGGGCCGGGTGATCCTGAGCCATGTACTTATGCTGTTGAAGCGATTAAAGCCATTTTAGAGCAAAAAATTCCGACTTTTGGTATTTGTTTGGGACATCAATTGCTCGCTTTAGCCAGTGGTGCTAAAACTGAGAAAATGAAATTTGGTCACCATGGTGCAAATCACCCTGTACAAGAAAAAGCGACAGGTCGAGTAATGATTAGTAGTCAAAATCATGGTTTTGCGGTGGATGAAAATAGCTTGCCTGAAAATATTAAAGCGACGTTTCATTCATTATTCGATGGCAGTTTACAAGGCATTGAGCGTACAGATTGTCCAGCAATGAGTTTTCAAGGTCATCCAGAAGCTAGTCCTGGTCCTCATGATGTTGAGTCATTATTTGATCAATTCATCGAAATGATGGATACCCATTTAGCTAACAAATAAGAGTAGATCTAACAAACTATGCCAAAAAGAACCGACATAAAATCGATTTTATTATTAGGTGCGGGTCCTATCGTAATAGGCCAAGCCTGTGAGTTTGATTACTCAGGAACACAAGCATGTAAAGCGTTAAGAGAAGAAGGTTATCGCGTTGTTCTGGTGAATTCTAATCCAGCAACGATTATGACCGACCCTGATATGGCCGATGCAATTTATATCGAACCCATTGATTGGCAAACTGTCGAAAAAATTATTGAAAAAGAACGTCCAGATGCTGTGTTACCAACTATGGGCGGACAAACAGCATTAAATTGTGCTTTAGATTTAGATAAACATGGCGTATTGGAAAAATACGGTGTGGAAATGATTGGAGCAACTAAAGAAGCCATTAATATGGCCGACGATAGGGATTTATTTAACCAGGCGATGGGAAGGCTTGGTTTTGAAGTGGCTCAATCTAAAACTGCACATAGCATGGAAGAAGCGTTTGCAGCTCAAGCTGAAGTGGGATACCCAACGGTTGTACGTCCATCATTTACTATGGGTGGAAGTGGTGGTGGTATCGCATATAACAAAGAAGAGTTTGTTGAAATCTGTGAGCGCGGTTTATATTTATCACCAACTAACGAACTACTGGTTGAAGAATCAGTACTAGGTTGGAAAGAATACGAAATGGAAGTGGTTAGAGATAGAAATGATAACTGTATCATTATCTGTTCAATCGAAAACTTTGATCCAATGGGTGTGCATACAGGTGATTCAATCACGGTGGCACCTGCTCAAACATTAACCGATAAAGAGTATCAGATTTTACGAAATGTCTCATTAGCTGTATTGCGTGAAATTGGTGTTGATACAGGTGGTTCAAACGTACAGGTCGCGATTAATCCAGAAGATGGTCGCATGGTAGTGATTGAGATGAACCCAAGGG
>DAOVVZ010000332.1:0-3318 GCA_030636915.1 Methylomarinum sp.
CGACGATAACTATACGTATATTATTGATTTCTCTAGTTTCATTTAGAAACTTTATAGAATTTATTAGTAGCATCTGATTTTTTTGCTTATCTAAACGATATTCAATGGCTTTTAAATAACGTGGAATGGCTTTTAGTTGCGTGCGACTTACATCGCGAATAAACCCTGAATAAATCAATAAACTCAGCTGTTCTTTTACATCGGCTGCCACTTCTTTTGGCACGCCTGCATGATCTAGCTGTTTATTTATGGCTGTTAATTTTTCCATAATATCCACTGCCAGCTTTCCAATTTCATTGGCATAACTGACCATGTAGCTTTTATTATTTTTTAAACTATCTTCAAAGGCTAATTGTGAGCGTATCTCACCTTCTTCTAAAAATGTGGCCGCTAACACAGCAAACAACACATCATCTCTAAAGGATTTCCCTCTTTTGTCCTTTATTAAAGGGTGTCCATTCAAATGATTGTAATTTAATTCAGCTAAAGGTGATTTTGGTAGATTTTTAACCACATAGGTTGATTCTTTACGCATTTGTAATTGAAATAACTTAACCAAACCTTGGTGGTGCGCGACATTTGCTTTTGCCTGAGTATCAAATATGCGCACACCTACCGTCTCATTTTCATCAATAATGGCTGGATATCCTACAAATGACTGGCCTTTTTGAATAAATGAATACGTTGCTGGCAGGTCCTCAAAAGCCCATTGTATACAACCTGTGTGATTTAACTCGTCTGCTGCAATTAAATCAAAACTATCCCCTGCTTTTTCGGTGAATTTATTTTGCAATGCTTTTAAGTTTCGACCATAACCAAGGGATCGCCCTTTATCGTCAACCACTCTAAAGTTCATTTTCAAATGATCTGTAAGTGCGCTAGGGTTCCATTCTGTTAACGGTATCGCTTCGCCAGTTAACTTCCGCAAACGCATGCCTATCCACTCATATAAAGAGCCTTTAAAATCTGGTTCTATTTCCAGACAGTCTTTTGCGGTTTGCGGTACAGGCACAAAATGTTTACGCACTTGTTTAGGTAACGATTTAATCAATGCAATGACTTTTTCTTCCAACAAACCGGGCACTAACCATTCAAAAGACTGGTTAGTGACTTGATTCAACTGATGCACAGGGATAATCGCGGTGACGCCATCTTCATCATGCCCCGGTTCAAAACGATATTGTAATTCTATGCTTAAATTACCGACATTTTTATGGTCTGGATAATCCCAATCACTGATGCGCTCGTCTTCTTCTCGGGTTAAGTCTTCTTTGCTTAAAAACAAGAATCTCGGTGATTCTTTTTCTACTGTTTTACGCCATTTATCCAACGTTATGCCATTAACAACCTCTTTAGGCAGTTTATTGTCATAAAACTGATATAACCATTCTTCATCTTCAATTAAATCAACCCGTCGTCCTTTATGTTGAATATAGCCCACCTCTTCCAGCAAGGCTTTATTGGCTTTAAAAAATGGCGCATTAGTATGGTAATCATGAGCAACTAAGCCGCAACGAATAAATAATTCTCTGGCGGCTTTGGGATCAACGCGCTCATAAGGAATCTTTCTTTTTGGCTGAATGGTTAATCCATACAACAAAACCCGTTCATTTATTGCGCTACGCCCAGCTTTCTTCTCCCAATGCGGATCGAAATAACTGGATTTAACCAAATGACCGGCACATTGCTCTATCCATTCAGGTTCAATTTTGGCAACTGTCCGTGCATATACCTTGGATGTTTCGACCTGTTCGGCAGCCATAATCCATTTAGGCTTGGCTTTATGCTGCCCTGACCCTGGAAAAATAAAGAATTTTAAATTCCTGGCACCGACATATTCATATTGTTCATGTCTAAAGCCAATATTGGATAATAACCCGGGCAACAAGGCACAATGAATTGCTTCATATCCTGCATCACTGGTATTGGGCTTTAACTTTAATTCACCTTTAATAACTTGCATAATCTGGGCGTGAATATCAAACCATTCACGCATGCGTATATAAGACAAAAAGTGCTCTTTGCAATATTTTCTTAATTTGCTGTTTGAGAGATGTTTTTTCTGAGCCTCAAATACATTCCATATATTAAGAATGGTTAAAAAGTCGGAATCATCAATTTTAAACTCTGCATGCTTACTGTCCGCTTGCTGCATTTTATCCGCAGGTTTTTCTCGCGGGTCTTGTATGCTGAGTGCCGAGACAATAATCGCCACTTCCGACAAACAATTTAATTTATCGGCGGCTAATAACATACGCGCCAGTTTTGGGTCGGTGGGGATTTTAGCTAACTGCCTACCCATCGGGGTAATTTTCCCCTCTTTATCTAAGGCATTCACCTCATGTAATGAGTTTTTACCATCCCTGATCATTTTGTCTTCAGGTGGCTCAACAAAAGGAAAATCTTCTATATCACCTAGCTTTAACGAAGTCATCAGTAAAATAACCGATGACAAGTTGGTACGTAAAATTTCAGGCTCGGTAAATTCAGGTCGTGCTAAATAGTCTTCTTCTGAATATAATCGGATGCAAATTCCTTCAGCAACTCGACCACAACGCCCTGCTCGCTGATTAGCACTGGCTTGAGAAATCTTTTCTATCGGTAAGCGTTGAATTTTACTGCGATGACTGTATCGACTAATCCGTGCATGACCTGTATCAATCACACTTCGAATACCAGGCACTGTCAACGAGGTTTCAGCAACATTGGTTGCAAGCACAATGCGTGATTTACCTTGGGGTTTAAATACGCGTTCTTGCTCACTGACACTAAGCTTTGAATACAAAGGAAGAATGTCACAGCGTGCAGGATTATGTTTTTTTAATGATTCAGTGGTTTCTCTAATTTCTCGCTCACCATTAAGAAAAATTAGAATATCCCCCGGTAAATCACGATGCAATTCATCAACTGCATCAACAATCGCCTGTTGTAAATCAGCTGAAGTTTCATCATCCTCTTCAATTAATTCAATCGGTCGGTAACGCATTTCCACAGGATATGTGCGTCCCGATACATTAATAATGGGCGCATCACTAAAATGCTTGGAAAAACGCTCAGGGTCAATAGTCGCTGAAGTAATAATCAACTTTAAATCAGGACGCTTGGGCAATAGCCAGCGCATATAACCCAATAAGAAATCAATATTTAAACTACGCTCATGCGCTTCATCAATGATAATGGTGTCATATTGATTAAGATAGGGATCATTTTGTGATTCTGCCAATAAAATCCCATCGGTCATTAGCTTAACTAATGATCTATCATGGGTTTTATCTAGGAAACGAACTTTATAACCAACCGACTCCCCTAATTTTTGCC
>DAOVVZ010000381.1:0-2958 GCA_030636915.1 Methylomarinum sp.
GACAGACAATTGGAACTATTTTTGACATTATTTTTATTTGCTTTCGTAGATGAGCAAATAGCATCTACAAGGATCTTGGAAAGCGGGACTGACAGCTTCGACGTTTTTAACTGCTAATCAGCGGCTGCAAAATGTTTTCTGGTTTCCCGAGCGACGCGTGGTAATCCAGTACAAGATGCGCTAACGTCAAGCATCATTGGATAATCGATGGGGTGAAATCGATTAAAATATATCAACAGCAAGCCCCTCACTTTCTTACATGCACCATTAATAATTGGTTGCTGTGTATATGCGTCAGGCAACTGTGCAGGTTATCCATGACGTATTAGCCTATCGTCAAAAGCAACGAGTTTTAGTTTGATAGTCTCTATCTCTATGGAAGATTAAACCTGTGGTAGGCAGTCTTAGGTTAATTGCCATTTTCATGGCTCGCCCAACCAATGAAACGGTCATGCGTTTATCAATACTCCAACCAATAATCCGTCCAGAATATAAATCCATAACAATAGCTAGATACATCCAGCTTTGATTTGTTCTAAGATAGATTGTATTTGTCGGTTTAGACTTACTTCTATATTGGAATACGGTTCTGTTTTCAGACTCATTTCGTATTGGGGAAGGCTTCAACTATGAAAAAGTAAGGGGCAGTGTTATGATTATTTATGTAATGTTGTGTTAATTATTCGTATTAATGTAAGTTTTTTACTACATCATAAAGTGGTATGACCATGACAGATGATTCATGTAAGATTGTTAAGGTAATATTCAAAATACTATTAATCATGGGTGTTATTGAACTCATGATTATGATGGTTGGACAATTGTTCGCGCTTGATTTAAAAGCTACATATTTAGCCTTGATTGATGCAGTTTTTCTCATTTTGTTGTCTACACCTTTTATTGTTTGGTGGGTTGTAAAGCCGTATGCTAAAAAACAACAAGAAGCGATTTACAAAGCTAACTTCATTGCCTTTCACGACCCTTTAACAAAACTGCCTAATCGTAGGTTGCTCACTGAACATATAGACAAATGTTTGAGTGTTTCATCACGTAATGATTATGTTAGTGCTTTAATATTTATAGATTTGGATGATTTTAAGCCAATTAATGATATTTATGGTCACGCCACTGGTGATGAAGTATTAATTGAAGTGGCAAATCGTTTAAATAACTCTGTACGTACAGAAGATATTGTTTCTCGTCATGGTGGGGATGAATTTATTATCTTTCTTCAGGACTCTGGTGTCAGCTGTTCTGATGCCAGAGTGCATATACTTAAAGTAGTGGATAAAATTCGAGCCAGTATTGGTGAGCCAATTTTGATCAATAATCAGCAATTTCAGGTTGGTTGTAGTTTTGGTATCAGTATTTTGACGGGGAATTGGGTTTCCAGTGCACTCGCTATTCATGAAGCTGATGTCGCAATGTATCAGGCAAAGAAATTAAAAGAACATAAAGTTGTTTTTGCTGATGATGTAGTTATTGACTGGTACAGTAATGTTGAAACAGGAATTGTAGAAATTGACCGAGAACATCAACAAATTGATTATTTAATAAAAAATTCTATTGCCTCAACTGAGGATAGAATTGACAGTCTTCAACATGTTACTGAAGCATTGAAAAAACATTTTCATAGTGAAGAATGGATTAGTATTCAAAAGTCTTTAAATATGACTGATGGGCATATCAAAGAGCATAGACGATTGGAAGTTTTGTTAACTGATTTATCCAATAATCTGGATGCATCTAATGCTCTGGACGCTTTGAAATTAATCCAGCAAATTATTAAATCTCATATTGCTTCCTTTGATTTAAACTTAAGCAATATAGACAAGGAAAAAATTTCCCAGGCCGCTGAATAGGGGGGGGTAAGCTTTAATTGGCAAAGTCGTAAAGAGACACAGTAATATGCAATATTATACTTTGCCACTTTTCCTGAAGATAGCGCATTAGATGAACATCACTGTTTTTGCTCAGGTCGACACAGAATAAATAATTCTGTGTAACTGCCAAAATTTAAATATAGTCTATCAAGCAATCTTGAAATTCAATCATAAAGCGATTCAATGCTTTTTCCAATTTCTAATTGGCATTGATTCTTCCATTGATTCTCAGGGTTTTGATGGGAGAAAGGTTATTAAGTGAGTTAAATATAATCTATGGAGCAAGTTTGTGCTTAATATTATTAATAGTTAAATAAGGTTGCGGAGTAATTTTTATAATTGACAGAAGTGCAAGATCTATTGTGTAATGATTTGGGGTTGTAGAGTGGTGTTTTTCCACAATTTACATTAAAAAATTACTGCTTTAGCTAAATTACCTTCACACATTTAGTAATTTATCTAAGTAAAGACAAGGACATTTGGAGACATTTATGCAAAAAACGACTTTAGTATTAATTCTCTCGATAGTTGCTACATTACCTTCTTGTATGAGTCATCCTACCGATGTTGTCTCTAATGGAGCAACAAGTAATCTAACCGTTGGTAAAGTTCAGGGTGAAATAAGAATTGGTATGCCTGCTTCTGATGTTGCGGCAATACTAGGATCACCGAATATAGTCACTACCGATGAAAAACGTAGAGAAGTCTGGATATACGACAAAGTCTCTAGCAACAGTGTAGACACAAGTAACTCTGCTTTTGGCTGGATAGTTATTTTAGGTGCAGATACCAGTCAAAGCCAAAGTACTACCAGCCAAAAAACTTTAACTGTTATCATTAAATATGATGAGCAGAAATTGGTAAGGGATTTTGCTTACAACTACTCTCAATTTTAGAAATAATTGTTACTATTAACAGTAGGTAGTTATTTGTGAGATTATTCGTTCCAGTGCTATTGGCGATATTGTTGACATCATGTACTACAATGCCTAAACCAGAATCATTTTTTCAACTCACGCCCTCAAGTGCTAGATATAAAGCACTACAATCACGTATTATTGAATCATCTAAAGAC
>DAOVVZ010000148.1:0-4983 GCA_030636915.1 Methylomarinum sp.
TCTTTAGAGTTACTTTGGTTAATAAAAATGCTCCCATTTATTCGAAATTGTTTCATTTCTTTTACCGTTTTATTGCTTCTGGTAAATACAGCACAAGCGACAAATAAGATCCTGATTCCTGCCGCACCGAGTATTGCTGCAAAAAGTTATATCTTGTTAGATTTTAATAGTAATAAGGTGTTAGCTGAGGAAAATGCAGATGTTAGGTTAGCACCTGCAAGTTTGACTAAAATCATGACAGTCTATGTGGTTTTTAGAGAGTTAGCCAATGGACATTTAACACTGGACGAAAAAGTAACTATCAGCAAAAAAGCTTGGCAAACAGGGGGGTCAAGAATGTTTGTTGAGGTGAATAAGCAGGTGTCGATTGAAGATTTGTTGCAAGGCGTTATTATTCAATCTGGTAATGATGCCAGCGTGGCATTGGCCGAGCATGTTGCAGGTGATGAAGCCACATTTTCAGCGATGATGAATCAACATGCTACACGATTGGGTATGTTGGATAGTCATTTTGAAAATAGCATGGGCTTGCCGAGTGAAAACCACTACACAACTGCGAGAGATTTGGCTAAATTGACCATCGCTGTAATTTCCGAATTTCCTGACTATTATAAGTGGGATTCTGTAAAGGAATTTACCTATAACAAGATTACTCAACCAAATAGAAATAAATTATTGTGGCGCGATAAATCAGTGGATGGTGTAAAAACCGGCTACACCGAAGAAGCAGGTTATTGCATGGTTGCATCAGCAAAACGTGAAGAAATGCGTTTGATCTCAGTGGTGATGGGAACAGCCAGTGTTAATGCCCGAGCCAATGAAAGCCAGAGCTTATTAAATTATGGCTTCCGCTTTTTTGAAACCCACAAATTGTATCAAGGTAATGATGCTTTATCAGAAACCAGAATCTGGAAAGGTGATAGTAAAAAATTACCACTAGGCTTAAATGAAGACCTTTATGTCACCATTCCTCGCAGACATTACAAAGATTTAAAGGCTGAGGTAAAAACAGATAACAAAATTATTGCACCTATTAAGGCGGGTGATGTTTTTGGATCGGTTAATATCTCTTTAGCTGGCGATGTGGTGGCAAATAGGCCGTTAATTGCACTAAGAACAGTTAGCAAAGGAAGTTTTGTACAGCGAATGATTGATGAAGCCATGCTAATGATGGAGTAGATCATGAATGATTTAATTGATAGCAAAGTATATCTCAATGGTGAGTATTTGCCTTTGTCAGAAGCAAAAGTTTCTGTGCTAGATCGCGGTTTTTTATTTGGTGATGGAGTTTATGAGGTAATTCCTTCTTATTCGGGACGTTTGTTTCGGATGGAAGATCACTTAATACGATTGCAAGCAAGTCTGGCTCGTATCCGACTTGAGACTTCCTGCGATTTAGACGAATGGTTGGCAATACTGACGCCTTTATTAGATAACAGTAAGGATCAATATATCTATCTACAAATTACCCGAGGTGTCGCACCTAAAAGGGATCACGCTTTTCCTGAAACCCCAGTGCCGACAGTTTTTGCCATGTGTTCAGATATTAAACCTTTTGCAGGGGTAGAAATAGGCGTAAAAGCATTAACCATGGAAGATAGTCGCTGGGAAATGTGTAATGTAAAAGCAACCACATTATTGGCTAATATTTTGTTAAGGCAAGAAGCGATAGAAAAAGGTTGTGCAGAAGCAATATTAGTCAAGAAAGGCTATGTGACTGAAGGCGCGGCGAGTAATTTATTTGCTGTGATTGATGGCGTATTAATTACCCCTGAAAAAACAGCCGAAATATTACCAGGTATTACTCGGGAAGTAATTTTAGAATTAGCCGAGCAGAATGGTTTTCAGTTATGTGAAGAAATCATTGCTGTGGAAGCACTAAAAGCCGCGAGTGAGATTTGGGTGACCAGTTCAACGCGTGAAATAGTCCCAGTGGTGGAATTGGATGAAGTGGCTGTTGGTGATGGAAAGCCTGGTCCTGTTTTTCAAAAAATGAATCAATTGTTTCAAGAGTATAAAAGATCAGTATGAGTGAAGAAGAGCTAGTCATAGACTTTCCTTGCCAGTTTCCTATCAAAGCCATGGGTAAAAACATCCCTGACTTTGATGCGATTGTTGTGGCAATTGTTAGACAGCACGTAGACGATTTAAAAGAAAGTGCCGTTAAAACTAAATCGAGTAAAGGTGATAAGTTTTTATCGGTAACGGTCACCATAGAAGCGACCAGTAGAAAACAACTGGACTCAATATACCAAGGCTTAACTGATTGTCCGGAAGTCATAATGACTTTATAAAGAGCTAGAGTGGACTTTAGTCATAATACTTAAAGATAAAGTAGACGCCAATGTTAAACCAACCTCTGGTTGCCGTCAGCGCCTGTTTATTAGGGCAAAAAGTTAGATACGATGGCAAAGATAAATACACTTCGTTAATTGCAGAAGAGCTAGGTAAGTATTGTCGATTACTAGCTGTCTGCCCTGAAGTTGAAATAGGTTTGGGTGTTCCCAGACCAAAAATACAGTTAACTCAGGTAGGAAGCCATATTAAAGTCTTGCAAGCAGGTGATCCAAGCATTGATGTGACAGGTTTATTAGTTGATTTTGCCAAACAATTTGTTAATCAGCATGCTTTATCCGGTTTAGTATTACAAGATAAATCTCCCAGTTGTGGCATTGATAATAGCAAGCTGTTTTCAGAAGCTGGTGAGCTAACTGGTAACAGTAGCGGTTTATTTGCGGCAACAATGATGGACTCATTTCCAAATCTGCTTGTGGTTCAAGCAAGTCAATTACAAAGTAAAGCGGATGTTTTGCATTTTGTGAAAAGGCTTTCTAAAAATATTTATTAACGGGGGGAGTTAAATGAATTTTCTAACAAAAATTGTCCTACTATTATTATTTTCAGTTGCTGTTGAAGCTGCTAGTGAAGATCAAATGATTATGGAAAGCAAACAATCCATTAAGCACTTTGCTCAGCAGTTAAAAAACAAATTACAGCAAGGAATGAAAGCTGGTGGTCCTGTTAAGGCTATAAAAGTCTGTAATACAGCGGCGGAAAATATTTCTAAGCAAGTCTCAGAACAGTTTGGTTGGAACATTGCTCGTACTTCATTAAAATTTAGAAACAGCAATAATAGTCCTGATGATTGGGAAACAAAGGTATTACAGGATTTTGAACATAGAATGCAAAAGGGGGAGTCTATTGAACAATTAGACTTTGCTGAAATAATAGAAAAAGATAATGCCTTTATTTTTCGTTATATGAAAGCGATTCCAACACAAGGTATTTGTTTGAGTTGTCACGGAGACAAACTTTCATCGACTGTGACTAAAAAACTGCATGAATTGTACCCGGAAGATAAAGCAACAGGCTTTAAAGTAGGTGATCTACGTGGTGCATTTACAATTATCCGAGCTATCGACTAATGCAGCCTACATTAAAAAGATTAGGTTTGCTAGATTATGAAACAGTCTGGCGGGATATGCAGAGGTTTACACAAGATAGAAGTAAAGAAACGGCGGATGAAATCTGGATAGTCGAGCATCCTCCGGTATATACCTTAGGGCTTAATGGTAAGCGAGAGCATTTACTGGATATTTCTGATATTCCCGTGGTAGAAACGGATCGTGGTGGCCAGGTGACTTATCACGGTAAAGGGCAATTAGTGGTTTATCTGTTGCTGGATATAGAGCGATTAAAAACAGGGGTAAGAGATATTGTCACCTTGCTGGAGCAAACCATGATAGCAACATTGGCGCAATATGGTATTAAGGCGGTTGCCAGGCCTGAGGCGCCGGGTGTTTATGTGGATGGTAAAAAAATAGGTTCTGTGGGCTTAAGAGTTAAAAAAGGTTGTTGTTACCATGGGCTTAGTTTAAATAATGATATGGATTTAACGCCATTTAATCAAATTAATACTTGTGGATATCCTGGTTTAGATGTGACTCAATTAGCTGACCTGAATATACATATTAAAACCCACGAACTTGCTGTTCCTGTGGTTCATCATATTTTACAAGCAATAAAAAAATGACTCTAAAAGCGCCCTCTCGTTCAACCCCCGAAAGCCATCAACGTAATGCTGAAAAGTTATCGCGCATCCCGATTAAAGTTGAAAAATCAGAAGCTGTATTGCGTAAACCTGATTGGATTAGGGTAAAAATTTCTTCTAATGAAGAAATAACGCGGATTAAAAAAAGTTTGCGTGAAAATAATCTTCATACAGTTTGTGAAGAAGCAGCATGCCCTAATTTAGGTGAATGCTTTAGTCATGGTACGGCAACTTTTATGATTATGGGGGATATATGTACCCGTCGTTGCCCATTTTGTGATGTTGCGCATGGCAAGCCTAAGCCTCTGGATCAACAAGAGCCATTGAATCTAGCAAAAACCATTAAAGCCATGGCTTTAAAGTATGTGGTGATTACCTCTGTAGATCGTGATGATTTAAGGGATGGTGGTGCAGGCCATTTTGCTGATTGTATTGCTGCTATCCGAGAGTACTCACCTAAAACTAAAATAGAAGTCTTAGTCCCTGATTTTCGTGGCCGTATGGATAAAGCGGTAGATATACTCAAACAACAACCTTGTGATGTGTTTAATCATAATCTGGAAACCGTTCCCAGACTTTATAAAGAGGCAAGACCAGGGGCGAATTATCAAGAGTCTTTAACGTTGCTAAAAAAATATAAAGCGGCTTATCCAGAAGCAATGACTAAATCTGGCATTATGCTGGGCTTAGGTGAGCAGGAAGACGAAGTTAATCAGGTGATGAAAGATTTGCGTGAGCATGGGTGTAATATGCTGACTTTAGGCCAATATTTGCAACCGAGTAAGGATCACCTGGCAGTTAAAGAATATGTCACGCCAGCGCAATTTGATCGCTATGCAGAAACAGCTAAAGCTTTAGGCTTTAAAAATGTGGCTAGTGCGCCTTTGGTCAGGTCTTCTTATCATGCTGATTTACAGGCTAAAGAATTAACA
>DAOVVZ010000379.1:0-2960 GCA_030636915.1 Methylomarinum sp.
AAGCCCTATAAAATACAGCCACCCTTTATTTTTCAATAACCAATTGCGCTTGAGTAAAACCTAATAGCGCTAATTTTTTATTAAATTCAGCTACCTGCTGCCTTGAATCCAAAGGCCCGACTTGCACCTTATATAAATCAGCTTGCTGGCTTTTAACCACCTGAACTCTTGATTTCGCTATTTTCCCTAAGAACAACTTATCTTGTAATTGCCTGGCATTGACCGCACTAATAAATGCCCCAACTTGCAGATAAATTGCGCCTGTATGCTGTTGCACTGTTGAAGTCAGCGGTTCTGCTAGTTTTCTAACACTATCAAGCGCCAATGTTGATTTTTTAGCCGCATCAAATTCTAATGCTGTTACTTCTACAAACCCTGTGCCTGTTTTCTGAATACCTAACTTAACAGCCGCGGTATAAGACAAATCAATAATTCTATTCTCATGAAAAGGTCCCCTATCATTAACTCGCAGAACCACACTGCGTTGATTTTTAAGATTAGTCACCCTGACATAACTAGGGATAGGTAAAGTTTTATGCGCAGCTGTCATCGCATACATATTATAAACCTCACCATTTGAGGTCTTTCTACCGTGAAATTTAGTACCGTACCAAGAAGCTATCCCTCTTTCCTGATAACCTTTACTCTCGGCTAAGACTCTATATCGCTTACCCAGAACTTCATATTCAATGGGGTTTCCAGCTCTGGTACGCTTTTCATACTTAGGTATAGCATCAGCAACTGCCATAACATTAATCGGGATATGGGCTGGCGCCCTATCTTGTTGTCCAAGATACCTGTCTGTAGGCACAACTGAGCAACCAGCACTGAAAACAATACCCAAAAGAAACAGTTTTTTATTCATTTACTGACGACATTTGAGTTTGCTTTGCCTTAAAGATAGCATTGCTTAATTGATAAACAGCCATTGCATACAAAGGACTGTGATTATAACGGGTAATCACATAAAAATTATGCAAACCTACCCATAAATCATCCCCTTTCTCTTGCTGATAAGCCAGTAATTTAACGGCTTCATCCTGCTTTAATTCGGCCGTGCTTGTTACCGACATCATTTGCAATTCTGCCCATGTTAAATCAGGCTTAAGTCCTTTTGTTAATGCTTTTTGGTACGCCTCCCCATCTGCCTTTACTTGATAGGTAATTGCTTCACCTTTCTGCCACTTATGCTTCATAAAATAGTTTGCAACACTGGCTATTGCATCAGCTGAATTATTCCAGATATCTCTTTTTTTATCATCCTCAAAATCCGCTGCATAAGCCCTATAACTACTTGGCATAAATTGAGGAATCCCCATCGCGCCAGCATAAGAACCTGTTGGCTCCAATGGATCTATGTTTTCTTCACGACAAAGGATTAAAAAATTTTCCAACTCAGAAAGAAAAAATTTACTACGCTTAGGGTAGGAAAAACCTAAAGTTGAAAGTGCATCTATTATTCGATGATTCCCCGTATGACCACCGTAACGTGTTTCAACTCCAATAATCGCTATTATTATTTCGGCGGGCACACCATATTGAGCGGCAACAGCGGTTAATGTCGCTTCATTTTCTTGCCAGAATTTTAAGCCACCCTTAATATGAGTATCGGTCATAAATATTTTTCTATATTTATGCCACGGCAAAACACCTTCAGCCGGTCTCTCCATCGTTTTAATGATATTTTGTTTAATATCAACTGAACGAAATAACTGTTTTAACGCAGTCTCATCAAATTGGTGCTTTTCAACCATACTGCCAATAAATTGATTAAATAATTCTGTTTCTTCAACAGCAGCTAAAACATTAAAACTGGTGATAAAGCTACAACAAATCAAAAATCGAGTTATTCTATTCTTCATTTTTAAATAATCTCTAGGTAGGTAAAAATTTTCTATGTGTATGTATAGACATCAGAAGACCAAAGCTTGCTAGCAAGGTTACCATAGACGTCCCCCCATAACTAACTAAGGGTAAAGGCACTCCAACCACCGGCAATATTCCAATCACCATCCCAATATTTACAAAAACATACACAAAAAAAGTAAAGGTTAAACTGCCAGCCAGTAGCCGACTGTAGCTATCTTGTGCCTGTACTGCAATATATAAACAACGGCTAATTATCAATAAATAGAGTATTAACAAGCTTAAACAACCCGATAAACCGAATTCTTCAGCAAATACTGCAAAAATAAAATCAGTCGAACTTTCAGGTAAGAAATCCAGGTTTGACTGTGTACTCCCTAACCAACCTTTACCATGTATCCCTCCCGAGCCAATCGCAATTTTAGACTGAATAATATGATAGCCTTTACCCATAGGGTCAGCTTCTGGGTTCAAAAAGGTTAACACCCTGCCTCGCTGATAATCTCTCATGAAATGCCATAAAACGGGGGTTAATGCCGTTAAAACAAGTCCTGTATAAACCAAAAAACGCCAAGACAGGCCAGCAAAAAACAAAACCGCCGCTCCAGAGCTAGCCACCAATAATGATGTACCTAAGTCTGGCTGTTTGGCAATGAGCACAGTGGGGATGATAATCAATAAAGCAGCAATAAAAAGCTGTTTTGGCTTTGGTGGCAATGAGTATCCCGACAAAAACCAGGCGATCATCATAGGCGTTGTGATTTTTATCATTTCTGAAGGCTGAAAACGAAAAAAACCTAAATCCAGCCAACGCTGCGCACCTTTCCCAACCTGCCCTACAAGCAACACGGCTAGTAGTAATAACACACCAATAATATACAATACCGTCGAATGTCGATAAAAATGTCGTGGGTTAATATGAGCCAGAATAATCATCAACACAAAAGCAACGGCTATTCGCGTAGCTTGACGTATTAACAGCGCTGTATTTTGTCCTCCGGCACTATATAAGATTAAAAAACTAACCGCACAAAGTAGAAATAGGCCGATAAAAAGAGGAATATCTATATGCAACTTTCTAAGCAATGCGCCAA
>DAOVVZ010000426.1:0-2584 GCA_030636915.1 Methylomarinum sp.
AGAAGACGATAGGCGCAGGTTGACGGGAGCCAGGTATATTCAGAAAAGTCATGTTGCTTTAAATCAATACAGTCAGGGACTAGCGTTGTCCTCTCTGTATAACGCGTACAGCGACACGTATCCAGATCAATTAAATCACAGACGACACTAGTAAAATAAATTTCCCCGGTGTCTTCATCCTCTAATTTGTTTAAGCAGCATTTACCACAACCATCACAGATAGACTCCCATTCTTTGATTGTCATTTCGGATAATTTTTTTGTTTCCCAAAACTTCATAATTTAATTCTTTCCATTAAGTAGCAAAAACAGTCCTGCTTGATGACCCGTTCATCTAGGGTAAGCATTGAGGGCATGGTGCTTTTATTGGTTCGCAAGCTATTATCTACTACGGAGAAGAATTTTTCAGTGACTATATTACCTGATTCATCTTTTGCGTTTATTGGCATGCTGGTATGGTTAAAAATTTGTCCTAGTTGGGTGCCAGAAGGAATTTCTGTAAAGTTCATGCGTTCTAGTTCTGTATCTAACAATAAATCGGCTTGTTCACTGTCAAAACTGAAGGATATTTCTTTGTTGATGTTTACTTGAGCAACGGTATGGTAAATATCAATTTCTTGTGCAGGAATGGGCTGGTCGGATAATTGCGATAGATGTAAGCAGCTATCTAAATATTCAAATGCATGATCAACACCATGTTTTTGCCCCGGTTTACCACATTCTAAGGTTACGGCAGGGCAAAGTGAGGCAAAGGCATCACATTGCACACCTTTTGGTCGGGTAAAGTATACAACTAGGCGTCCAAACAGATTGGCTAGTTGTAGAAATTGATTGTCTAGCTTGGTCACGCAGGCGTAATGTGGATTTAAGCCGGTATTGTTATGTACATCAATGCTGGCAAAAACATTTCTTGCTTTCATACTCTCGATGATTTGTGTCGCAATTTTTGATTCTTTGCTGTCTGTTAATTCACTACCTGGCCAGATACGATTATAGTCAGGTTGGTTGTCGATCCGTCTTAACCCCAGTCTAGCGGCTTCGGTATTGCCTAAAAAAAAGGATAAGGCGCGTGGTAGTTCTTGATTGTGATATTTTATTAATAATTTTTGTAGAGCAAGAAATCCAGTGGTTTCATTTCCATGTAATAGGACTGAGATAAACAGTGGATCTTGGCGTTTACCGGGTAAATGGAATAGCGTGGGCTCAGGAATGAGCGTGTGTAATGCTTCCGCTGCAATCGTTAAGAGTTCATCTGGGTATGAGTTTTGTTGTTTTATTAGTGACATTTAATAAGAACTCCATTCACTGACGGGGTTTCCTGATTGTTGTTTTTTTAAGTAAACTTGGGTCATTAATTTAAAATTATTGTCTGTTTGAATGGGTTTAGGTTGGCTCAGCATAAATTGGCGTTGCCAATGACAACCATTTTGTTTGTTATTGAGGCGTTGCATAATGACTTCTAGAAAATCCTCAGTATCACAGCGGCTAATACCTAAAGACTGTAGTCCTAAAATAGCCCTAGGCATTAATTCATTCTTAATTAAGCTGTGTAAGCGGTAGGTTTTTCCATCTAGCCATATAATATGGCTGTCCAGCCCGTGACGGGCGGCTTGATAAAAATTATCTTTTGCTTGGGAGAAAGGTAAGGATATACCTTTTTCCATGATTTCATCACACAGGTTTTTTGATACCCCGTAATAAAATGCCGCATTAGCTATTGAATCTATTGTTGTAGGGCCTGCGGCAGGTGTTCGGTGCTCTACTCTGATATGGGGCGTGCCATCCTCATCAAATCCAATTAAGGGTCTGTTCCAGCGCCAGATTGTGCCGTTATGTAGCCTTAAATGCTCAAAGGCTTCGGGTGATGAGTTTAAATTTTCGGGAAGTAATATAGGGAAGTGTTCTAGATTTTCATTAAAGCATTCAATAATGGATTTTCTAGCATAGTCGGTTCCAAAGCTTACTCTTTTTAAAGGGCCTTGTGCCGCACCACTGAAACCGCCTGTTTCAATGGCTTGCTCAAACAGTGGGATTCGGGATTCATGCCACAAATCTTTGCCAAATAAATAAGGAGAGTTAGCGCATAGAGCAACTATTGGTGCTGAAGCCATGATAGATGCGTTATAAAAATGATGGGCTATATCAAAGGGTAATTGAATGTGAATTTGAAATGAAGTAGTTGCAGATTCAAGCATCACATCTTCATGAACTAGTTTTAGATGTTCATTGCCTGTAATGTCCAGGTTGATAGGTTTCTTTCGGGATTGAAAGATTTGATCATTCAGTGCGCGGTAACGATTTAAATCAGACATATTGGCTAAATTTAAATCGCTTTGCTTAAGTGTTGGCAGTGTGCCAATCATAATTAATTGGTTTTGTAATGATTCGGCATGTTGGTATGCACTGTTCCAGGTTGATTGCAATTGCTTATACATGTGGCTAAATACATTGCCAGCTAATGGGGTAGGGGTGCTGTTTAATTCAATATTGAATTTTGCAAGTTCTTCAAATGCCAGAGGACTATTTAGAGATGCCAGAAAATGCTCGTTAGTAGGGGATGGATGCATGTCTTCATCTACAATCGA
>DAOVVZ010000189.1:0-4469 GCA_030636915.1 Methylomarinum sp.
AAAAGAGGTATTAAAGTCAGCGCTGTTAAAATCGTCTGAATTTAAAATTTCCTGATGATAGGGAATGGTCGTTTTGATACCAAACAAGCGCATATCATCCAATGCTCTTTGTCCACGCGCAACAACACGCGGCCAGTCCTGCGCCCAGACCACAAGTTTTGCGCACAACGAATCATAGTGAGGCGGTAAGGTATAACCGGTATAAATTGAGGTATCGGTACGCACGCCAGGACCACCAGGCGCATAATAACGGCTGATTCGGCCAAAGCTGGGCAAGAAATTATTTTGTGGGTCTTCGGCATTAATCCGAAACTGCATGGCAAAGCCATTGATATGCACGTCTTCTTGTTTAACACTCAAAGCTAAACCCGAGGCAATACGTAATTGTTCATGCACAATATCAATACCGGTAATCTCTTCGGTAATAGTGTGCTCAACCTGAACGCGGGTATTCATTTCCATAAAATAAAAGCTGTCATCACTATCTAACAGGAACTCTACCGTGCCTGCATTTTGATAACCGACTGCTTTTGCCGCCCTAACCGCCAGTTCACCTATATATTCCCGTTGTTCCTGGGAAAGTTGTGGCGACGGGGCTATTTCAATTAGCTTTTGGTTGCGGCGTTGAATAGAGCAATCACGCTCATAAAGATGAATCGCATTACCTAAACTATCAGCAAGGATCTGAACTTCAATATGTCTAGGGTTAACTATGCACTTTTCCATAAACACATCAGCGCGACCAAACGCTTTGGTTGCTTCCGAAATCACTCGATCATAATTTTGGCGTAACTCTTGTTCATTATCACAGCGACGAATACCACGTCCCCCTCCACCTGAGGTCGCTTTTAACATAATAGGGTATCCAATTTCGCTGGCTTTAGTGACTGCATCATCCAATCCTGACAAATTGCCATCTGTCCCCGGTGTTACAGGCACATTAGCATCAGTCATACTTTTTCGGGCTGCCGTTTTATCACCCATTTTACTAATAACCTCAGCATCCGGGCCAACAAAGGCAATGCCTTGTTGTGCACAAATTTTCGCCAGCAAGGCATTTTCCGATAAAAATCCGTAACCAGGATGTAAACCGTCACAGCCGACTGATTTAGCAATATTGACTAATTGTTGCGGGTTCAAATAACCGGCAAGTGGATCTTCACCAACACAATACGCTTCATCCGCTTTTTTAACATGCAAAGCATAGCGGTCTGCTTCCGAATATACAGCAACTGAGCGTATTCCCAGTTCTCGACAGGCTCTAATAATGCGTACGGCAATTTCACCGCGATTAGCTATAAGTATCTTGGTTAACACGATATTCACCTTCAGCTTTAAGGAACTTTAGCCTTATAAACTACGTTCCTGAATAAAAAGTGCTCTATAGCACTCATCGTTTTTTTGGCGCACTCACGGCTCCGACCATTTAAGTCATGTTATCTGATAACATCCATTAAATATAATTAAGTTATATAATGTATAGTATAAATTTTTCTTTATAGTTGTATAAGATATGCGCGCCACACTTCACCAACTAAAAATATTTCAACAGGTTGCTGCTTTAATGAATTATTCCGCAGCAGCTAATAAATTAAACCTGACTCAGCCAGCTGTCAGCATTCAAATTAAACAACTGGAAGACAATATTGGCCTCCCCTTGTTTGAAAAAATAGGCAAACAAGTTTTTTTAACTTCGGTAGGTAAGGAGCCTCAAAATTTCTGTAGTGATATTTTTGCCAGAATCGACAATATGGATATGAAATTAAGTGCCATGAAAGGTCAATTAGAAGGTGATTTTCATCTTGCCGCAGTAACCAGTGCAAAATATTTTACGCCGCATTTATTAGGTGCTTTTCATAAGCTACATTCCAGAGTTAATCTACATTTGGATGTTGTCAATAGAGGTCAAATTATTCAGCGCTTAAAGGATAATAAGGATGATTTAGTGATTATGGGGCTGGTTCCAGAGAATATGCCATTAACTCGTTATCCCATTATTGACAACCCAATCATCATCGTTGCTAATCCTGCCCACCCATTAGCGCAGCAAAAAAATATTCCATTGGATGAGTTGTTAAAACATGAGTTTATTTTTCGTGAAAATGGTTCGGGTACGCGTAAAGCGTTAGAAGATTTCCTGCTATCTCATCAGATAAAATTAACACCCAGCATGGTGCTCGGCAGTAGCGAAACAATTAAACAAGCGGTGATGGCTGATTTAGGGATATCCGTACTTTCTCGGCACAGCGTGACCCTAGAACTGGCAACTAACAGTCTTGTAGAACTGAATGTACTAGGTTTCCCTCTAATACGTAGCTGGTATGTGGTACACCATAAAACAAAATGCTTATCACCTGCTGCACAAGCATTTATTGACTTAATTTTATATCAACAAGAAACCGTGGCGAGCTTGTGCAACCGATTTTTGGAAACACATTTTATTTCTCAATGACTTTCCATTCAAATATAAACTGAGTTTTGTGTCATTAAAAAATATAACAGTTGAAGCTGTTGAATGCCCTATCAATCGTTTTTCCTCCCAAAACCCTCTAACAACTAGTCAGTTGCCTAAGGCTTACAATAAAAAAACATTGAATCAACACCTGTTTGACAAGCTAACGACTTTTCAATATAGTATCGATTCACTACAAATAGAGCTATTAACATTTGTTCAGCACCCCTTATCAATCCAATAATTTCAACAAAACCCAATTGGAATTGGAAAACAATAATAACAATTAATTTCTGCAAAGGACTCTCATGCAACTATTCGAAAATTTTTTAAACAACAACAAGATATGGGCTGAAAATTTAAAAACTGAAAATCCTGATTATTTCAAACAAATGGTCAAGCAACAAAATCCGGAACTATTATGGATTGGATGTTCTGATAGCCGAGTACCGGCTGAACTTGTGGTGAATGCTAAACCTGGTGAAATGTTTATTCATCGCAATATTGCCAATCAGGTTATTGCCACAGACTTTAATTGTTTAAGTGTCTTGCAATATGCAGTCAACGCACTTCAAGTTAAACATATTGTGGTATGTGGTCATCATGATTGTGGCGGTATCAAAGCCGCGCTAAGTAAACAAAACTCAGATTTGTTAATAACTAATAAATGGCTGATGCATGTTAAAAATGTTTACCGCCTGCATCAAAAAAAAATTGACTGCCTACCAACCGAAGAACAGCGCGTTAACAAACTGGTTGAACTGAATATCATAGAACAAGTGCATGCCTTATCGCATACATCAATTATTCAAGATTCCTGGAACAAACACAACAGTCCTACCATCCATGGCTGGGTTTATAACCTATCGGATGGTTTATTAAATTCTCTAATTACCCTTAACCCCAGAGATGAAATACACCCCATTTATGAATATGAACCTGCTGTTTATTAGCAGTAGTAAGCACAGCTCTCTTTAGGCCATAAAAAACACGATTATGATTCATAAACATCTCAATTACTACACAGCCCATATTAAACAAGATATTCCCGCCGGTATTGTGGTTTTTCTGGTCGCCCTACCTCTTTGCCTAGGAATTGCTATGGCATCAGGTGCCCCCCTATTCTCAGGCCTAATCGCCGGCTTAATAGGCGGCATTGTGGTATCCTGGCTTAGTGGCTCACAACTCAGCGTTTCTGGTCCTGCTGCCGGCTTAACCGTCATTGTGTTTAACGCCATTGAGCAATTAGGTAGCTACAGTGGTTTTTTAGTCAGTGTGGTATTGGCTGGCATCATACAGTTAGTACTGGGGTATCTACGCGCTGGGATTATTGGTGCTTTTTTTCCCACTTCAGTGATTAAAGGGATGCTGGCAGCCATTGGTCTGATTCTGATTATCAAGCAATTACCCCATGCTGTTGGCTATGATGGTAGTTTTCAAGGTGATGAAAGCTATATGAATGAGACGGCTGTCAGTAGTTTTCAGGATTTATTCCTTGCTTTTGGTTCAATTTCTATTAGTAGTGGACTAATAACGCTAGGCGCACTACTGATTCTAATTCTCTGGGAAACTGCTTTCCTAAAACGCATCAGTCTACTTAAATTAATCCCTAGTCCTTTAGTTGCCGTCAGCTGGGGTATAGGCTATAACCTTGTGGCCATACAATGGTTTCCAGCATTTTCGGTTAGTGGCAAACACCTGGTTTCTCTACCAACAACAGAAAACCTAAATCAATTTATCGATTTATTTATGCTTCCGGACATCAGTTTTCTTAGCAACCCCCAAGTTTATATTATTGCTATTACCTTAGCCATTATCGCTAGTTTAGAGACATTGCTTAGTCTAGAGGCGGTTGATAAATTAGACCCATTAAAACGTGTTGCACCAACTAGTCGTGAATTAAAAGCTCAGGGCGTAGGTAATATTCTCAGTGGTCTGATCGGTGGTTTACCTGTCACTGCCGTCATTGTACGCAGCTCGGCCAATATTAATGCGGGTGGTAGAACACGAATTGCCA
>DAOVVZ010000183.1:0-4557 GCA_030636915.1 Methylomarinum sp.
CAAATTATACGTTTGTCTACCACCACCAGCACTGAAAATTCAGGGCTTTTAGCAATTTTACATCCTGTGTTTGAGAAACAAAATAATATCAGAGTGGATGTGATAGCGGTAGGAACGGGAAAAGCACTTAGAATCGGTGGCAATGGTGATGTGGATGTGGTTTTTGTGCATGCACCTGCCGCAGAATTAAAATATGTTGAACAAGGTGATTTTATAGATCGTGTCGCAGTGATGCATAATGATTTTGTGATTGTTGGGCCAGAAAATGATCCTGCGGGTATTATTTCGGCTAAAACAGTGGTTGAGGCATTAACTAAGATTGCTCAGAGTCAATCGTCTTTCATTTCAAGAGGTGACGATTCAGGAACCCATAAAAAGGAGAAACAATTATGGCAACAGGCCACTATAGATCCAAAAGGCGCATGGTATGCCGCAGTAGGGCAAGGTATGGGTGCTGTTTTACGTATTGCTGATGACAAGCAAGGCTATGCATTGACAGATAGAGGAACACAAATAGCCTATGCCGACAAAATGAAACTAAAGGTTTTGTTTGAAGGTGATGCCGCTCTGTTTAATCCTTATCATGTGATGGCGGTTAATCCAGAGAAACACTCTCATGTTCAATATGATTTAGCTAAAAAATATATTGATTTTGTTATTAGCGAACAGGGACAGAAATTGATTGCTGATTATAAAAAAGGTGAGCAACAGTTATTTTATCCTGATGCAATAAATTAACCTATTATTTGCATTAAAGTTGGGAGTTTGGGTGTATTATTTGTTTTTACCATAGATTTTATGTGTTTAATAAATATTGGGGCTAAACTGCAACTTGATAAATTATATTCGGAAAATTCATTGTTTTAGGAAGCAAGATAAAAGGTATGAATCAGACCTGCAAATGGTAACGCGGGTTGGTAGCAAGTTTGTAGTGTTGTTTTTTATTATCCTGATGTTTGATACGATGTTGGATTGGTTTTTACAGCTAGTCGACATCGTGATCGAACTTTTTCATTTGGGTATTGATTTTATTGAGTATTCGTTAGAGCTGTTGTTGGAGCATTTTTTACATACAGATCATTATCACAGTGAAATTATTATTGTTAATGCTGCGATTATTGGCTTTATTTTTATAATATATCTTGCTTATAAAAATGCGCCAAGATTATATGTTCGCATGAAAAATAATTTTTCGACAGCTTATTTAACAAGGAAAGACTATGAGCTTTCTTGCTGGCAGGCATTAACACTGGTTCGCAAAATAAAAGTTGTGGCTATGTATTGTTTTTGTATTACTAGTTTTTTGTTTTTGGTGTCGCTTTGATTTGAGGCTTTTGCTTTGAATGACTTATATGAAACTCAAAATATTTTTAACACAGAGGTTGCAGAGAAAGAAGCTCCGTTCTTTCTCTGCAACCTCTGTGTAATGTTTTTAAATTTAATTATTTGTTATTCCGGTTATTAATAATGTCTTCCACCACAGACGGATCTGCAAGGGTTGATGTATCCCCCAAATTATCAAGCTCATTAGCAGCTACTTTGCGCAAAATGCGGCGCATAATTTTTCCTGAACGGGTTTTTGGTAGGCTGGGTGCCCATTGAATAACATCGGGAGAAGCAATAGGGCCAATTTCTTTACGCACTAATTGCACAAGTTCGTTTTTTAGTGCATCTGTCGCCTCAACGCCAACATTTAAAGTGACATAAGCATAAATTCCCTGGCCTTTAATGTCGTGTGGATAGCCAACCACGGCTGCTTCAGCAACATGTTTGTCTAGCACTAAAGCACTTTCTACTTCTGCTGTTCCCATTCTATGGCCTGAGACGTTGATAACATCATCAACACGACCGGTAATCCAGAAATAGCCATCCTTATCACGACGCGCACCATCACCGGCAAAATAATAACTGGGATAAGTTGCAAAATAGGTATCGATAAAGCGTTGGTGATCACCATAAAGCGTACGAGCTTGAGAGGGCCATGGGTAATTAAAAACTAAAATGCCTTCTGCTTCACCTTGTAAAAGCTTACCTTCATTATCAATAATTTCAGGCTTAACCCCAAAAAAGGGCAGGGTAGCAGAGCCAGGTTTTAAATCTGTTGCGCCAGGGAGTGGGGTGATTAAAATGCTACCTGTTTCAGTTTGCCACCAAGTATCTACAATAGGGCATTGAGCTTTACCCACTACGTGGTAATACCATTCCCAGGCTTCCGGGTTAATTGGTTCGCCTACGCTACCCAAAACACGTAAGCTACTACGATTGGTGCGGTTGACATACTCGTCACCTTGCGCCATTAATGCTCTAATCGCTGTGGGAGCGGTATAAAAGATGTTTACTTGATGTTTATCTATTACTTGCCAGAAACGATCTGCTTCAGGGTAGGTTGGCACACCTTCAAACATTAAGGTGGTTGCACCATTACATAACGGTCCATAAATAATATATGAATGTCCTGTTACCCAGCCTATATCGGCAGTACACCAGTAAATATCACCATCATGGTAGTCAAAGACATATTTGTGGGTCATTGCAGCCATTAATAAATAGCCACCAGTAGTGTGTAAAACGCCTTTGGGCTTGCCTGTAGAGCCCGAAGTATAAAGAATGAATAAAGGGTCTTCTGCACCCATTACTTCGGCAGGACAGTCGGTAGATGCTTCGGCCATTGCTTGGTGGTACCAGATGTCACGCTCTGGGTTCCATGCCACATTATTACCCGTATTTTTAATAACAATCATTTTTTCTAGGCAGGCACATGCATCAGCTGCTTTATCTGCATTATCTTTGATAGCCGTGGTTTTACCACCTCGATAACCTTCGTCAGCACAAATTAAAAATTTGCAATCAGAATCTATAATACGATCTTTTAGCGCGTCGGCAGAGAAAGCGCTAAACACGATGGAATGAACAGCACCTATGCGAGTACAGGCAAGCATAACGGTTGCTGCTTCTGCAATCATCGGTAAATAAATACAGACACGATCACCTTTTTTAACGCCTAGGGATTTTAAGACGTTGGCAAACTTACACACTTGTTGGTGTAGCTCGTTATAAGTGATTTTTTTATCATTATCTGGGTTGTCGCCTTCCCAGATAATTGCTGTTTGCTCGCCTCTAGTTGCTAAGTGTCTGTCTAAGCAATTAACACTGACATTAAGTTTGCCACCTTTAAACCAACTGATTTCCCCTTTTGGGTAGTCAAACTCTAAGGTAGTGTCCCAATATTTACTCCAGTCCAGCTGTTGTTTGGCTTGTTCTGACCAGAATGTTTCAGGGTCATCAATAGATTGTTGATAAAGTGCTTGATATGTTTCGGCTGTAAAATGTGCTTTTTTGCGTATTTCCGCTTTCACCGGATATATTTTATGTTGTTCTGACATATTTTAAACCTGGATTGTATGTGTTTATTGTCTCAGTAACGGCTAGACAGGTAATTTGTTAATTGAATTAAAAACATTACACAGAGGACACAGAGATTACGAAGTTTCTTTTCATAAGTGTCATGGGTGTTCTCTCTCTCTCTCCTTAGTGGTTGAGGTAGATTACCTTAGAACCAGTTTAAGATCTAGTTCACGACTGTAAAGTAAGAGTTGCTTAGTATGATATTTCGTAAGCTATCATCCATCATTATTTGGAAGTGAGGCCGAAGAGACTGTGAAAGTATTCATTTTATTTATAAATAGTGATGATTATAGGCTGGGTTGAGGTAACGAAACCCAGAATCAATAACTTGCATTACATTTAATGCTGGGTTTCGTACCTCAACCCATCCTACACAAAATACTTTCACAGTCTCCGAAGCCTCATTTCCAAATGTAAAAATAAATAGTGTTAGCTACTTAGATTCCTTGATGGCATGAATTTTTTTTAACGGTTCTACTTGCCAGTGCTCAATAGCCCAGTTTAGCAATGTTTGAATGGATGCGTTTTTAAGTTGTCGGGGCGGGTTTTGCTTTAAAAGTGTGAGCAACAAAAATAAGGTTTTTTCTGGATTTGTTGTTGAGACCGCTTCTGCATGGGTTTGTTTGCTGAGTTTTTCACCTTGCTGATTGGTGATGATGGGTAGGTGGCAGTATTTGGGGGTTGAGTAACCAAGTGTTTGCTGTAAAAAAATTTGCTTAGGTGTTGAGTCAAGCAGGTCACATCCACGAATTACATGACTGATGTTTTGTCGATGATCATCTACGATTACCGCTAGTTGATAAGCAATAACCGAATCTTTTCTTTTAACAATAAAATCACCATATTGTTGTGCTATACGATGAGTGTAATAACCTTGTAGTTGATCATTAAACTGAATCTCATTATCGGTAGATTTGATACGTAAAGAATGCTCAGTGTTTTTGTTTTTTGGGTTTACTAGACAAATACCTGGATAGATAGCACTATTAAATGCAGCTAATGATTTTCGAGTACATGTACAAGGATAGACTAACTGGTTTTTTTCCAGTTCAGCAACTACGGTAAGGTAACTATCACAATCGTTACTTTGGTGGTGGACGGGGCCATCACAGTACAGATTGAAGCGTTGCAAGGTATCTATAATGCTTTCAG
>DAOVVZ010000296.1:0-3560 GCA_030636915.1 Methylomarinum sp.
ACGGAACCCTTTATTATCTTAAATACGGCCAGGAGTTATGTTTTATTGAGCGTGAACCGGGGGATGAAAAAAATCTGGCTACACCAAGAAAAAGCAACCCTCTTTTACCTAAAAACACGACCGTAAAAACCGTCACGACAGAAAACAAAAAATTTGACGATTGGTTTGTCACTATTAAAGTTATTGATCAAGTGGGTCAGGTCATCCCGGATTCAAAAATATGCACTGCATATAATCAATATTGCACAAAAAAAATTGAGGACGGCTTATATTTGCTTGGACCGATAGGTCGTTACTCGGCTGCCGGGCAGCTTAAACCATCTCTGAATCTTAAATTAAATGCAGAGATTCAATTTAGAGGTAAGGGCGTACTGAGAACGCCGCATTATCTATCAAAAGTCATTCAACTAAAAAACACAGCAACTGAAACAGTTACTTTTCAATTCCCTGTTACCTTAAACAAACCCGACAAACTGCCGCCTGCGTTTATTCTGGATTCGGGAAAACCTAAAAAGAACATGGGTGAAACCATCACCCCTTCATTTATCAAACATTCCACAACAAGAATCACCAAGAAGCAAGTAAAAATCAAAGATTCTGCTACTCCAGTCAGTAGGTCCATAGAGGTCCCTAAAGTACCGGTCAAACCAGAAATTCCTGCTAAGAAACCCTTGCCTAAAACTGTTCCTAAGTCAACCGTATCAAAGGCGATGTCTGAAGATGAATGCCGAAAACGTTTCTGCCCTATGTGCGGAGCACTGTTATTTGGTGCAACCATCGATGAACATTGCATGCAATGCCTGGATAGAAACATACGACAAATTGCACAATGCAGCGGTAAACCATGATGAAAAAAATTATTCGCACATATTTTGGTGTATATCTTTTATTTATACAGCCTGTGGTTTTTGCCGGCACCTATCTCGGGTTAGAACCGGGAATTTCCAAACAAAATGAGGTAGAGCGGGTTTTTGGAAAACCAGTTCGGGTGGATGTTCCGGCAAGCCGTTACGATTATGCGACCTTAGATGATGATACCCGACGAGTTTCTATTAAATTTCGTAACGGTACCATTGAAAGTATCGATATTTATGCGCGGCAAACTTTCAGTAAATCTCAATATCAACAATGGTTGGATTTGAAAACACCGGATAAAAGTATCGTCGACAGTCAGGGAAACCGGATCGAATATTACTTTCTGCAGGGAGTGGCTCTTCATTATCCTAGTTCTGATGCCGGTTTAGGAGTCAGTTTTTTCAGTCACTTTGATCCCCAAATGCAACAGCAAGCGCAAAATACAGGCAGGCGAAGCGAAAAGGATTATGTCAACGCAGTTAACAAAGCTGAAGAAAGTAAGGAGTGGCGCAATTTAAAACAAATTGTGGATGAAGCGCTCAAAATTTACCCTCAAAATCCCTTTTTTTGGAAGAAACGAGCTTATTATTATTTTTACAGTGCCACAGAACCGATGCAAATACGTAGAAAGGAAGCGATATTTTCTGCCCAAAAAGCTTATGGATTTAGCCCAACCACAACCTATGCTTTAGACTTAGGCTGGCTTTATCTGCAGTTTTATGACGATTGTAACTCCGCATTACCTTATTTAGAGAAAGTAGAGCGAGAATACGGCCCAGAAAATCCTTCGCTCTATTTCTGGATGGCGCATTGTTACGACAAGCTCTTTTATTTGGAAAAAGCCCGTCAGTATTATCATCGGTTTTTGGCGGCGGCTCCTGATGATGACAAAATTCCTCGGGCAAAGGGGCGGCTTAAGTGGTTAGAATAATCGACGCTATTAAAAAATACATTCTATCAACTAAAAAGCCGAATATATGTCAGCAATCTTGATCTCTGTTTGAAACATTAATAAGTTAATTTTTATCTTGATAATAATCGAGGCGTCCTGAAGAAAAACAATATTGTTTTTCTTAACCCAAGAATAGATGAACCATGGGAAGACGATCAATCCATACGAAAAACATTATGGATTCATGCTCTTAAAAAAGAGAAGACCAGAGTCAGAAAGCCTTATCAAAATCTTCACACATATGCTTCAACAATGTTGTCAGCAGCAGAGACGCTAGCTTAAGGTATCAAAACAACTAATACTAATACTAATACCAATCTCAATTAATAATCACTGTAATAGTCGCCAGTCAGATAATTACATGGAACTCAATACTTTTTATTTTTTACCTTCTACCATTAGCTGGTCATCCTTATACAAAGGTAAAAAATACAATTTAGCTATAAAACAAGACGAAACATCTATCAAATTTCAGTTTTCTTGCTGAATCACACTCCATTATTATTACGCTATTAGTGTTGATTTTTGACTTTATTTTCTGAAATACTTCTTTTATATGCAGCTTCAAGAAATTTAGTTATGTTTTCAAAATCTACTGGTTTCACAAGAACTTCATCAAAACCAGTTTGTATGGCATCGGTATTTATTTCGTCACTAGTCAATGCCGACATGAGTACTAAATAACTCTGATTATTAGGTGTTTTATGGGTGTTAATATAGTTTACTATATCAATACCTGTTTTATGAGGCATTTTATAATCAAGAATAATACAGTCGAATGCCGAATTCTGGATCATTTGAAGGGCTTGATTGCCTTCCTCGGCAAATACTGCATCAACCCCAACCTCTTTTAAATTTTGCTCCATTAATAATCGACTAATCTCGTTATCTTCAGCTACTAGAACACGTAAAGGTTTTGAGCTAAATATTTTTTGCTTAACCGTTTGTATATTGGCCCTGTATAGCCATTGTAACCCCAACTGTTTCTCAATAATTTCAATCAGTTGGTTCAATATCACTGGCTTTGCAAGAAAATCATCACATCCTACTGCTAAACAGTGTTCACGATCCTCAGCAAACGCATTAGCGGTAATCATAATTATTTTTGGTAGATGACTTAACTCAAGTTGATAAATACGCTCACATGTTTCTATGCCATTTAAAGTTGGCATGACCATATCTAATAAAATAATATCTATTGATAATGTCTGTAGTTTCTCAAGACAAGCTATCCCTGAATTGACACAAACCACTTTAAACCCCAATGGCTCAAGCATTTCTTGGAGTATTTCAAGGTTATGTGGATTATCATCAACGACTAAAACTGTTTTTAAATTACCTTGATAAGCAATAACATCATTATATTTATTTAATACTGGGGCAATATATTGCCTAGCGGGTAGTGGTAAGGAAAGTAAACATGTTGTTCCTTTATTTATCTGGCTGTTAATTGATAATGTTCCCTGCATCAGTTCGACTAAATATTGCGTTATATATAAGCCAAGACCTACACCATTATTATTCGCCGTTCTGGAAAACTGATTGAATGGTTCAAAGATAGCATGTAAGTTTTCTGCATTTATGCCACAACCACTATCTTTAACCTTAAAAATAATTGCAGCGTCTTTATATTTTACAGTTAATTTAATTGTCCCTTGGCCAGTAAATTTAAAGGCATTCTCCAATAAATTGCTAAGAATACGTCTAAGCCTTTTCTCATCACCAAATAAAGCTAAAGGTAAATTACCCTCTA
>DAOVVZ010000185.1:0-4529 GCA_030636915.1 Methylomarinum sp.
AAATGAACAGAAAATCCTGGACCTACTTGTATTAATTGAAAAGCATTTTACTATCGGTTATTGGATGGTGGTGCGTGAGTTAACTCGGCGAGATGTAGGCTGGTTTCAGGGGAAGAGCGCAGTCTTAGCGATTCAACGAACCATTAAAGGCTTGAGTGGTATTGTTGTAACTCAATATATGATGTTTTTGTCTGTACCCGATTGGGTATGGATTGATTTGCATTCGCTTTATAAATTAAGCGTAAAAATTAAAAAGGAAACGGCTAAAGTCCCCGATCAAACTAGTTTATCCGGTAAAGTTAGTACAATTGAAGACAGTTATAAGCAAGTGTTGCTGCTAAGTCTTGCTGATCCTTCTGGTTTGATGCAAAAAGAAATTCAGGACGCCTATCATTTTATCGGGAAAATTAGTCAGTATGTACGTATAGAAAAAAAACCTGTTAGTCATCAGGATGTGCAGTGCATTATTTTGATGGATGAGGATACTCACCCTTATTTTGATCATGATGGAGGGCAAGTAGATTCATCAGTCAGGTATCTTAATCTAGTTAAATTATATAAGGTGCTTGAGAAAAAAGATAAATTTAGCAGTCAAGATGAGGCAAGATTTAGCTCAATGAGTTCTTTTAATAATGTGTCGGAAAAAATACCATTGGGTTTGTTTGAATATATGTTGCAATGCTGGAAAGGTTTTGAGTTACAAGGAACTCCCTTTTTTGCTGATCGCCTGGATCGTTATATTGCTGTAGGGCTGGAGGCCACTCATTCATTGCAAGGCATGACAGAGCCTACCAGTGATATGGACGCTGAAGTTTTGGCTGAGTCTTTTTCGGATAGAGAGTTATCATGTAAATTTGGCAATGAAGGTGTATTGTCAATTGGTAGTCTGGTTAGTTTTAGACAAACTAAGGAGCCAAAGAGTAAGCGTGCCTTAGGTATTGTTAAAAAAATAACGATGCCAAAGCAGGATGGGCTGATAGTATTTGAACTAGCGGCTTTAACGGCAATATCGTATGCGGTGACTTATAAAAATATTGCGGATAATTCAGATAGTGAGCAGCACAAAGCACTGCTATATGGCGTAAAAAATGAATCAGGCGAAAAAAGTTTTATCATTCTAGAGTCTTTTATGCACAAAGATGGTGATGTAATGAGGATGTTTATGAATACTGAGGATTTTCTTGTTGTTTTAGGTGAGAGAAAAAATATAGGGTTAGGCTATTGGCAGTTTGAATGCCGTCGGATTGAAGATAAACAATTATCTCAGCAGGTTAAGAAGCAAGGCTATGACTTTATTTAGAGCCCATTTAAAGTTAACGGTAGTGGTTTTGTGGAGTACGACGGCTCATAAAGAATGGAATTTTAACAATGTTTAATGAGTTTTAGGTTGTTTTTTAGCATAGGGGTGTGAAAAAATAAGGTGGTTTAGCTAATCATGACTTGAAAAGTTTTCTCAGCATGATACCTTTAGCTGTTCAAATTATAATAATAAAGAAACGTATACCAAAATACTTTTGCTAATGATGGTGAATAAGCTTGGTTTGAGTTGTTTTAAATGTGTGGTAGTGCTTGAAAACAGTTTGTTTATGCGTTTTAAAAAATCTTTTTATGTGAGGAAAAAAGAATGAGTAATGACGAAAATTCTAATGAGTCTGTCGATTCAGTTAATGAGTCTGAAGAATCAACTAGTCAAGCAGTAGAAGAATCATCAAATGCTGTAAATAATATAATTTCTAAGGTAATGGAATTAAAAGAATCAAACCCTAAAGTATTCTTTGGTGGGATTGGTGGTTTGGTACTTGTTGTACTTATTATGATGATGAGTGGTGGGGATAAAAAACATCTTCCAGTATCTAAAGCGGTCGATTTATCAATAGGGCAAAACTATACTTTAAAAGGTGTTAATACTTATGACCCTATGGCAACTATCAGACTGGTTGCTGTTCCAGGTTCGATTGCTGCATATGATGATAGTGCAGATAAAGATGGTGATGAGTGTAAGCATATGCCACAAGGGACAAAAGTTAAACTTGTTCAAATACAAGAAGCGTTTGGTAAGGCAAAATTTGTTGAAGTTGAAGTGCTTGATGGTGAATGTACTGGTAGAAAAGGTTGGGCTGTTGCAACAAATTTAAATTAAATATTGACAATTTTGGTTTAGTCGTTATAATAAACGAATAAATTGATTAGCGGGAATAGCTCAGCTGGTAGAGCACGACCTTGCCAAGGTCGGGGTCGCGAGTTCGAATCTCGTTTCCCGCTCCAATATTTTAAAAAAAGCCGCGAATTTCGCGGCTTTTTTATTTGATTTATATCTTTAAGGCTGCTTAGCAAAACGGTTATGCAGTGGATTGCAAATCCATCTACGGCGGTTCGACTCCGCCAGCAGCCTCCATAGATTTTATCGATACTAAACAATTTAGTGATTAGCGGGAATAGCTCAGCTGGTAGAGCACGACCTTGCCAAGGTCGGGGTCGCGAGTTCGAATCTCGTTTCCCGCTCCAATCTCTAAATGTTTTTAGTAATTCTCAGTAAGATTCCATTATAGTATTTAAGCTTTCAGTCTTTCGGTATGTGACCGATTTGTAACTGACAGAAGTACATTCTTAGTTTTTTCTCTTCCAAGTTGTCTGTGTTTTTAGCTCTCAGTGAGTATTAAAAGTCATTAGACAAGCAAAATACCAAATGCAATAAGCTTTTATCAAGTCTCGGCCTTTTTTCGATAAAGGAATAATAGAGTAGGTGTCTACTGTCTTTTAAAAAGTGGATAATCTATTGTTGAGATTGGAGGGAAGTTAGCATTGTTATCTTATTGACCAACGAATCAATCTCAGTTGATGATTCGGTATTAATGCTTATCACATCAGGCAGTTCATTTTTATGTAATGCTTGCCAGTTAAGTAGTTGCTGTTCGAGTATTGATTGATCAGCATCTGAAGCTTCTTTTTTTCTGCTATTGATACGTTGGCGTAAGGTGTTGGGTTGAGCAGTAAACTCAACAATAACAAACGGTACAGTATTTCTGGCAGCAACCTGACGGAATAGATTCCGTTGCTCATATTTCAGGCACGTCGCATCAATAATGACAGGGTAACCTGCGTTTAATAGTTGCTCTGCCACTTCAGCCAAGTGCTGATAGGTTTTTTGCGTGGCTTCGGATGTATATATACCCGCGTTAAAAGTCTCTGGGCTGTCGCTTTTATGTGCTGATTTAAACAGGCGTTTTCGTTCGACATCGGAACGAACTCGAATGGCAGCCAATTTTTCGACTAAAGGTTGCGTCAGCGTGCTTTTACCTGACGCCGACATGCCACAGGTGATGATTAACATTGGCGTGCTTGCATGCAGGTAAGATTGGGCTAATTTAAGGTAACCATAGCAAGCCTGCTTGGCTTCATCTTGTAGTTTTGAGTTACTTGCCATTTGTGATGCACGGATAGCCTCTACTTTAGCTCTGACCATGGCGCGGTAAACCAAATAAAAAGGTAATATCTGAACCGCGGCGTAATCACCTGTTTTTTCAAGATAAGCATTTAATAAGCGCTGGGCAAAATCAGTTTGCTGACGATCCTGTAAATCCATAATCAGAAAAGCAAGGTCGCTAATGCTGTCAACCCAGCGTAGTTCAGGGTCAAATTCAATACAGTCGAAGGCGACGGGCTTTTCATTAATGAAAACCAGATTGCGTAAATGTAAGTCACCATGACATTCACGAATAAAACCATCATGTTTACGTTGCACGAGTATGGGCTTTAATCGCTTAAATGTAGTCTGACTCCAGCTTTCTAAAGCGGTAAGCTGTGCAATAGCTGTGTCATCATTAAGCAGTTGCTGAAGCAGAATAAAGTTTTCTTTAATGGGGTGGTAGATTTGTTCGGGTGAGCCATAGTTAATGTCTTTGTTGGCAACACCAGTATGTTGATGAAACTCTGCCACCATGGCAGCAAGGGCATCAATATGCTCTGTTTGGAGCAAACTCGCTGCAAGCATACGGTCCAGTTGCATTTGTTGTGGAAACTGAACCATCTTAACAGCGTATTCGATTATCTTACCGGAACCTGCGAAAGCTGCGTGACCCTCTGAACCAGTTATTGGAATAACCTTAAGGTAGATAGCAGGTGCCAATCTGGAATTTAATCGTAACTCCTCATTACAATAAAAATGACGCTTTTCGAGTGTGGAAAAATCAAGGAAGCCTAAGTTGACTGGTTTTTTTATTTTGTATGCAAAAGGCCCCGTTAGAATGACCCATGAAATATGGGTTTCTATCAGCTGAATATTTTCTACGGCATGATCATATACATCAGCACGGAGTAATGATGATATATATGCGGGTAACTGTTTTGCATTGATGTTCATGTCTGATCCCATTTAAGGAGTGAAGATTTAATAACTTCCGGGTTTTGACTTGCCTTTTGACTCCACAGAAGCACTAATAAAATAGTTGCGTAGCTTGCTATGGTCGCAACCAGCTCCTGCTTCAAGCGACACTTGCACATCCATGTGCTTCGCGCCTGTTTCAGCACCT
>DAOVVZ010000006.1:0-13273 GCA_030636915.1 Methylomarinum sp.
AATCTTTATTAAATGTTTTTTAATTTCAATCAATTTCAGATGGTCAAACAATCCACCAATCCAGCCATATTTTTTGAGCAATATAAAGGAGCTTTTCTTATTGTAATATTTTCCATAAAATTCATCATATATTTTTGTGTCATTCAAAATATCCAATGTTTTCAATGCTGATGTTAAACAGTCGTTCCTTCCTCTGATGTAAGGTTTTTTCAATTCACCATTGATAAATTTAAATAGTTCGATGCGTTTTTTAATATTCATATCATGGTGACCATTTTAAATCTTTTCTCTGTGAAAGGGAAATTACATATTCAAAGCCCTTGTCGCCGGCGTACAAGACTTGATGTTCTGTAACATTAGTCCTAGATAATTTCGACCTCCCAAAAAATGCTAACTTATTTGTAACACCAAGTGAGATTACAGAGCTACCTTGCCCACTAGTGTAGTCCATAGATGCGTTAGCCGAGGTAATTTGCCCTTGAAAAATAAGTATGGGTGGATTCGTAAGCTCCCAATTTTTATTAGTTATCCCCCTATAAATATATAGTTCCCTATTAACAATTTGACCAGCATTATCGCTAAACATTTTAAGAACTTCTAATTTTACACCTGAAAGTGAAACTTTTATTTCTGAAGTGCTTAAATCAATAGTTTCTGAAATACTATCAAATGATAAAAAATTACCACCAGCAACATAAGTTTCACCATCATAATGTGAATTTATAGGGGCAGTGGTTAATCTTATTACCGTATAGTTACCTGTATTTCCTACGTTAAATTTCAACAAATAAGATGAATGATCATTGCCTGCCATTTAAACACCTAAATTGATTCGGAAAACCTTATTGAAAGAGAACTAAAATATGGGTAAAACGTATCAACTGATAGATTTGATATTGTAAAATTACAATTGAATGAAACATTATAAATTGTCAACAATTCAAGATTTAATGGAGATATTAATAACGAAGGCTCTATATTGATATCTGCAATACCTAGATCATTTGAAGTAACTTTTTTTGTAACTGTATAAACTTTTAAATCATTGTTAATTGTAAAAATATCACCCGCAACGAGCAACCCATCTCTGTCAAATTCCCAGCCAGCCGTTGAAAGTACATCGCCGATTTGCCCTGCTCCGTTTACCATCGGCACGCTGGCGCCTGGATTGCCGACTGGATTGCTTTTCAATATGTCAATATAAGAAAATGATTTTTCAGGTCCTCCAGTTTGTAAGAAAAAAGCCTGTAAACTTCTGATTTCGTTGCTTTTCATCATTTCATACGATAAATTAAAATCGAACATAGGCACACCTATGAGTCTAGTTTGCCTCAACCCTGAAGGCGACATTGAACCATAGTTTGGAATTTGTGTTGTCATCGTTTGTCTATTTGGGGGTGGAATAGCTGCGTTTGGTTCGTTTCCTGGATATGATAACATTTTTTATACTGCTCTATTTAAATTTCTATTTGATTGTGATTTCACCGCTTCATATATTTCTTTTGGATTTATTGACCTCCTGACAATCTCCCCTATAGTTTGAGCTTGATTCATTATAGCATTTTTAGCTTCGTTCGCGTCAAATGATTTAATGTTAAAACTTACATTTACTTCTAATTTTACATTTTCATTTTCTTCCTTACTGGGTTTTTTTGTTTTTTTCATATCATTGTTTGGAATGATGTATCCTGGCGCATTTGGGACAAAAATTTCAGGACCTTGCTCCCCAACCACATAAGGGGCTTTACTGGACACTGGCCCGCCCAATGCTCTGTACCTCAGTTGTGGTAATCCGCTCGCCTTTGAAGGAGATTGTTTATTAACATTTGTAGATGGCATGTCATTAATCCTCGCAACTCCGATCATGCTTCCTACTTTTCCACTCCAAAGACTTTTATTACTAGGAGCACCAAAAGCATTCATCATTGCTTTTATTGAATTATTGTTTAAATTTAAACCATTTCTGTTGAATGTGCCTAATATAGAAGTGCCACTCCCGCTAATCTGTCCGTTGCCAGTTCCATGCCTCGCAACAAGCGCATTTTCTAATTTGTCATAATTACTATACCCTGGTCTAATTTTTTCATCTGCTGATGAATCTTGTGGCATAGAGTGTTTTGTACCTAGTAATAAATTAACTATATCAGTAGGTTTTCCATAAAAATTTGAAGAACCTTTATTTTTTTGAAAAAGTTTTTCAAATTCATCAGAATAAACCTCAACATTTCCAATACCATATAAACGTAATAGCCCTTCTAATGCTCCTTGCGACCCCCCTACATTATAACTTCCTTTACCAAAATAATTAACTAAATTATCAAGCAAGGATTCATTTCCTCCTCGGCTCAAAACTCTAGAACCATCAAATCTTTCACCGCTTGTATTCTCCTTAGTTGTTTGACCGTTCAACATCGTAGTAACGCCTTGGACCGCACTGAGTCGTGGACCGGCATCATAATCTATGCCATAACCACCTGTTTTTATTTGGTTTCTTGGTCCTTTTAACATGTCAATAGTTTTTTTACTAAAATATGAAGATTTCAAATTTTTAGCTTGCGAAATCCCAGCACCTCCACCACCAGAATAACTGCTAGCACCTCCACCACTAGAATAACCGCTGGCACCTCCACCACTAGAATAACTGCTGGCACCTCCATCACCAGAATAACTGCCAAAATTGTTATCAGGTATTCTTTTGATTTCCTCGATAAATCCATCAATCATCTTCTTAAAAACTTCTGTATTAGTTTCTGTGAAAGTCAATATATTGGCACTTATCTTATCTAAAGTTTCTGAAAATTTAGTGTTAAATGATTCTAACAATGACATCATTAACGCTGTTAATGTTGAAAAACTCTCCATTGATTTTCTAGCCGCGTCAATAGAAGTGGTCGCAGCGTTAGAAATAACGTTATAATCTTGTTGGCTTGATGCTGCCATTATTTTGCTTGATTCAATTATTACGGCATAAACATCCCTTATTGATCTGCTTAGTACATTATAAACCTTTTGACCAGTATATCCATAATTTTCTAACTCATTAGTCCCTTTTCCATATAAATCATTTAAAGCTTTTTGACCATTTTCAATTGATTTGCTTGATGAATTGGAAAGTATGGTGCCATGACTGTCAGGGATGAACAGTTCAGGTCCCTGTTCGCCAACCATATAAGGATTTTTTGGTGACACTGGCCCACCCAATGCTCTGTACCTGAGTTGCGTCAAGCCGCTCGCCATACCTGCTGTCAAGTTATTTCTATCATTTATTTGTGATTTTAAAAGATCTAACCCTAATGCTTTACTTGTTGAGTTGGTTTGTTTTGGCTTGTCATATCGTTTTGCCACCTCATTATTGGCTACTCCTGCAATTATTGGCGCACCACCATATCCAAGTAAAACAGTATTTTTAGAACCAGACATTTTTTCTATATTACTCCCATAATAATCCTCTCCAGAATTTTTTATTGTTGTAAGTTCTCTTATCATATTAAATGCAGAACCAATAAGATCATAGGTATCTTGCTGGTCAAATACTCCTTTAAATTTCTCTTCCTGTAATTTATTATACACAAGACCATGATCACTAAAAGTTTTTATAATCTCATCAAAAGAGCCTCTTATCTGATCAGAATCAGAGCTATTACTAAACTTATACAGCAAATCATCCATCAAGCTTAGGTTTTTACTATTAAATTCAGTTTCATTATTTTCAACACCAGTGGACTGCACTGTCACTGTGGTGGTTGTCTCCGCTGTGGGAGTTTCCACTTGCGCTACATTGCTTACGCTGTTAGAATATCCGCCTATTTGGCTATCCGGTAGTCGCGCTAACTCTTCAATAAATCCATCAACCATCAATTTAAAAACTTCTGTATTAGCTTCTGTAAAAGTCAATATATTGGCACTTATCTCATCTAAAGTTTCTGAAAATTTAGTGCTAAATGGTGTTAATAGTGATATTGTCATACTCGTTGATGTCGAAAAACGTTCCATCGCGTTACGCGCTGCGTCAATAGAAGTGGTCGCAGCGTTAGAAATAACGTTATAATCTTGTTGGCTCGATCTTGCTAGCTCATCGCTTGATTTTACAATCTCAGTATAAACATCTTTTATTGACCGGCTTAATACACTATAAACCTTTTCACCAGTATACCCATATTTTTCCATCCCAATGCTGCTATTGTCATATAATATATTTAAACTTTTCTGACTGTTTTCAATTGATTCATTTGATTTGTGATCGTTCGGATTCCTTGTTTCAAATGGAGATTTTCCGTTTGGCAATATCGTGCCAGGGCTGTCAGGGATGAACCATTCTGGCCCCTCCTCGCCAACGATATGCGCCTTATTTGCATCAACACGTCCACCATCAGCAAAAAAACCACCAAAAATACTACTTACAAACCCAAAAGCTTTACCGATCAATCCGCCACCACCGCCACCACCGCCACCACTAATTCCTTCAATTATTGGGTTAATGATTATTTCGCGAGCCGCTAATCTTATCAAATCGTCAATAAAACTATCGATCATATCAGAAAAGTCCATCTTACCAGTTCTGACGAAAGACACCATATTGTCTTCAAGCGATTTGAATGCATTTGTAAATCCGTCCTCAAACACATCAGCCGCAGTTTTTGAATTTTTCTGATAATTAATAAAAGACCGCTCTATACCACTAAATGCATCATCATTTGATTCAAGCATTTCTTCATATGCTTTTTTATTTGCCTGACCAAATTTTTCAACACCTATATAACCCTGGTCATATAAATCATTTATCTCCTTCTGTTTTTCAATATAATTCTCTTGAGGCGTGGCAAGTTCATCTAGCAATGATTTTGCCTTTCCAAGCATTTCTTGATGTTTTTCGTCTGATTTCATTAATGTTTCATATGCTTTTTCATTTGCATTGTTATACTTTTCTACGCTTATCAACCCTTTCTTGTAAAGAGAATCAATTTCATTCAATTTTTTAGCATATTTTTCAGCTGGCGTTTCAAGGTCTTTTAACAATGATTCTGTTTTTTTTATAGTTTCGTTTCCTCTGGTCATCGCCATATTACTTTTCTCAGCACCAGCATTTAGTGCTTCAAATGCTATTTGCGCAGCCTTTCCATATTGAATCTCATTCAATTCCCCATGTTTCCATAAATTATTTAAACTTTTTATTTTTTCGTTGTATAACTCTTGTTTAGTGACTAAACTTGCAATCACAACTGCAGCTTCAGATTGCCTTTTATTTTTCTCAGCAAGAATTAAGTTTGCTCTAGTCGCTGCCTCTTCGGCGGCTTTTTCAACTGCTTTCAATTTTTCAGCCGCATCAATTTGGTTTTTGGATAAATCAGACTCTAATGTGGTCTGTTCTTTTATCTTGGCAATTCTTTTTGTAGCTAAATCATCAAGACGTTTATACATTTCATCAAGTTCGTTTTCAAAATAATTTTCATTTTTCATGCCGTAAGCAATTGCGTCCGCAACGTTCAATCCAATACCTTTTGCTGCGCCAACTAGCGTAGGGGCACCACCCTTTAATGGCGCCATCATTAAAGCAGGAATATCTAACTTTTTACCCAAATATGACGAAACTTTAGTAACTTTTTGCATAAATCCATGGAAAAAGCTTGACGCTGCGTTAGGGATTTTACTTAATTCGGTTGGAATTTGTTGAATCCACATAACGATTCCAACAACCAAACCCTTGACCGCGCCAAGTAAGACATCGAATATCCTTGACAATGCAATTGTCATATTTTTAAATGAAAGTTCCATAGATTTTGTAGAATTATCAGAATCTCTTACAATACCTTTAAATATTTCACTAAAAAAAGCACCATAACCTGATATTTCACCACCCAAACTTTTTACAATTTCATCGGCTGCGAACTCAACAGCTTTAAAATGAACAATCTATCATGAATAAAACAAAACAAAATCACCACTAATTGTGATTGTGGTTTGACTTGAAGATTCTTCAATGATTTTATTAGCTTTATCATGGCCATCAACCATATTAGATAGGTAATCTGTGATATCATCTAATAAATTTGCAGTTGATTTTTTGATACCTTCAAAGGTTGAATTATTACCTTTTTTTAGATCACTAAGATATTCAGAAGTTTGACTTCTTACCTCGACAAAAGCATCCTTTAACCCCAATGCCATACTAGAAATTGCCATACCAATCGAACTAAAAACTTCTAGCGATACATCTTGTAAGCTTAAAACCCCAGTACTCCCTATATCTATTTTATCAGAAAAACCAACCAGCAAAGAAACAACCAAAGCCAACGCCACCGCCACCGCCATCAATGGATTTGCCAGCAATGCAGCCGTAAAGAGGCCGGTCATCTTGATTGCTAATGGTATAGCATATCGTGCATATGTTATAACTAAAAACGTTGTCAATGCTTGCAATGAATCCAGCACAGTCGCAGCATTCGCAGCCAACGAACGCAATCCAGATGCCAGTGTCTTAAACAACTCTGTCAATAAAGACGTTAACCCTTCTTTTCCAAGGGATAAAATAACAGATTCCGCTGCTGATGAGACTGATAATAGCGCACCGTTTAAATTGTCATCCATAACGTCGGCAAGTTTTTTAGCATTTCCAGCAGAATTTTTGAATTTTTCAGTTAAAAGTTTGATCTTAGGAATGCCAGCGGACATGATTTCAAATGCCGGACCACCTCGCAGGCCGAACAACTTCATTGCCATGGCCGTATCTACACCGGCATCCTTCAAACGCTTCATTACAACTGTCAAACCATGTTGTGATACTTTCACATCTTCAGTTGTAAGCCCCAACTCTTTTAAACGCTTAACGTTCGCAGCATTCGGCCCTTCAAGGCTCACTAGCACGTTTCTCAGGCCCGTCCCTGCCATGGAAGCTTTTATGCCAGCGTCCGAAAGCGTGGCTACTGCTGCTGATGCTTCCTCTAATGAGACTTCAAAACCCTTTGAAACTGCTGATGCGTATTTCATTGCCTCACCAAGCTCGCCAACAGTCGTGTTCGAACTTGTGGCGGCGGTGGCCAATACGTCAACAACTCGTCCAGTTTCTTTTACATCAAGGTTAAAACCTGTTAAAATATTTGATGCAATGTCGGCGGCTTGACCCAGCCCAAGCCCACCCGCCTGGGCTAATAAAAGCGTTTCCGAAACACTTCCGAGGACCTCGTCAACTTCAAAACCAGCCTTTCCAAGCTCCACCATAGCTTCCGCCGCTTGAGTTGCACTAAATCTTGTTGTTTCTCCTAATTTTCTAGCTTCTTCACGTAATTGTGAAAATTCCTCTTCCGTGGCTTTTGTAACACCTTTAACGGTTGACATTTGTTGTTCAAAGTTCGCCAATGTTTGAACGGCTTGCGTTATACCTAACGTTATGCCAGCAAAAGCAAAAGCATTGACTAAACTTTTTCCAACTGAATCTGTTCTACTCTCCAAACGACCAAGCCCACGTTCTAAGTTTCTAATACCACGCTGGGCCGCTGCGGGATTAACTCTAATAACTATATCGTAACTCGCCATTTTATTTGCGGTCCCGTTGTTTTTCTTGCCATTTTAAAAATTCAGAGTCTAAAGTCCTTTGAACATATATAAAATCCAATGTATTAAAATAATCAAGGTGTTTATGTTCAGAATATTCTTTTATATGGTTCCATGGTATTTGACCATTTTCAAAATTTCTAGTTGTATTTAACTCCCAAAATGCTGATATGTAAAAATCACTTAAAAAATTACGCTCGGGAGCATTTAAATACCAAGATGGTATTTTCCTGCCTTTTTTTATAGCGGCTTTTATGGAAAATCCATCTTGAATATATTTTAAATCAAATAAAAGCCGCTTTATTAGTTTTTTGCTATCTCTTTAATATCGCACGAATCAACAAAATTAAATTGATCTGCTCCGAAATTTCTAATCTTGTCGAATAACCAGTTGGGCAATGAGCTAGAAAAATCGTCCCAATGTTCCTTTGAAAATTTAGATACTTCTCCATTCGAATTAAACACATTACCCCAACCAATAATCACTTCAGTATCAAAAAAAATATCTCTATCAGTATCTCGAATCTCTTCGATAGTATCAACATCAGCATTTCCAGCTTGAATCTTTCTAGCTGCTTTTTTGTTTAATTTTAACAGTTTATTGAAATATTTTGCATTAGATTCGCCGGCATGTCTGATCATAAACCACGGAATTTCTTGTTTTCCACTGTCTTTTGAAAAAAGCGTAATATCTGTCAAATAAAACTTTTTAGCATCCGAACCAATTTCTAAGCTTTTTTTAAGACCGGCGAAATCACTCATTATACGTATCCTTTTTCAAACGGTACAGGAATGATGCTAATTCCAATAGAAGTTTTTAAAATGGCATCCTCATGCGCCTTTAAGGTACTGCCAATGGTAACACTTTCATTTTTTGTGAATTCTCTGCCGCCGCCACCAATAGTCACAGAGGGTATATCAACAACAATAACTCCCTCTTGATTATTCAGAATAAAGTCTAATGAAACTGTTTTATTTTCTCTAATTCTATTAATAATCAATGAATTAGAAAATAGCATTTGCCCATCAATTTCAACACTATAATCGCCATAGTTAATAAATCTAGCACCCAGCTTTCCTAGAACTTTCTCTGGACTAATGTTGTTATTAATGGTCAAATTGATATTTTTAAAGTCGGTGGATAAACCACTTTCATCCACGTCTGCAATCCTCAATCTAGCAAGATCTGATGAGGTTCCAAAGGCAGCTTTCATAGTTGGGTCTAATGCATCCACCGCACCAGGTTTTCTCCCCGCATCACCGACAGGGTTTTCTGTATCCGTGCCAAGAAATTCATAATTAGTGGTAACTTTTTCAGTTAGTGGTAAATTAATCGCTATTGTACTACAATAGTTGCCCAAAGCATATTGATATTCATCAGCTCCATTCTCACCTAAATTTGGAAATGTCATTTCAAACTGAAAAGATTGCTCTAAAAAATCAACGTCATCTTTCTGAACATTTCTTACAAATTCACCAAAAATAATATCAATTAAACCAGTTTGTGGTACACTATCATATTGTAGAGTTTTATCCGTTTTACTAAAAACAGCATAATCATCACCTATATCTAAGCACCTAGCGTACCCATATATTTTTGTGCCATTGGCATCCTTAAATACATTATTTATTGTCTTATCGTATTGACTCGATATAGACCCAAAATGTACAAAAATACCTGCGCGAACACCTAGGCTTTGCAGTCTAGTACCTATGCCAGCACCACCAAGAGTTGCACGCTTATCTGCGTCGTTCCATGACCAGGAAAGCACCGACAAAGATGGCTCGCTTGTCCCAGCCATTGAAAGTCTAAATTTTGACGGTTCATCAACCAAGTTTTCAACCACAACAATACTTGTGTCACCAACAATAGTGTCTATTGCTATGCTTTTTAGACCTAAATTTTCAGGTAACATTCCACCAGTAACCCACAACAATGTTCCAGCTTTTAATTTTGAAACTTGAATATCTGATAAAGCATCAACAGTGTACGAGTTTGCTACTGAAGTTGCTAGAGTCGATTTTATTTGTGTTATTTCAGAATTTATAGATTTTGCAAAACAAAATCCTGCTATAAAATCACGAAATGATGAGCCTGTCAAATCTGAAGTAGTTCCAACTGAACTATTTAAATCTGAAATAATATCTTTTTGCGCTTGTCTATTTTTGCTAATTGAACTCCTAGATGTTTTTACAATTTCAGCCCCAAAACTGGTAATAGTATCTGGCTCTAAATTAAACCATTCTACCCCTGGAACACCTAGACTCGTTTCTTTGCAATATTTTAATGTTACGCTATTTGTTAAGACCCTTCCCATAAAAAATCCCCGCTAATCTGGAAATTAATTCCTAACTATTTGATCTTCAGTAGAAGCCTTTACAACCGCTCTTTTTACGAATCCAGCTGGCTCCTGCTTTGAATAACCATTATTTAACTTCCTTATATATTTGACGTTATTACTCACATAAACGATGCCTTTATCCAAAGTATAGTTTGAAGCCACATTCAAGATACGACCTTGCTGGTCAGCATCTTGGCTTGCAACATCCTTTCTTGAATATGAAGATGGCGTTGATTTTGCCCCTATTGCAGGGACCCAATTGGCTCGCGCCCACCCTGTATCGGCCGGCGTGGACTCGACCAGATTTGCAGTTACGTCTAGCGTTATTTCCTTGGTTTTTTCAGTTGCAATTCCGGTTACGTCGCTTATTATTTGATCTATTTGACTCATAACGATTAACTTATCTGATCGTAACTAAAATCACATTCTACTAAATGCATATACCATTTATCAGCCGCACCCATCTCCCTTATCGAGCTAGAAAAAAAATTCAATCCATCAAAACTTACAGAATTATATAAATTTGACGCCTCAATGGCAAGAATATCGCCCATTCTTGTGCCGTGATTAATTGATGTAAAAATTTGAATATAAACAGTCGCTTTAGTTCTAAAAATTCTGTTACCAATACTCCCTATAGTGTCTTGTGTTGTTACGTTGGTTCTAACAGCAGCGCGTATCCATGGGTTTGCCACTGGGTTTGAAAAATCCTCACTATCAAACGTGATATTTTCATAAGGAACACCAACATAATTATCAATCAATCTCTTATAAACAGAATTTCTAGCCTCGTTTAAAGTTGGCATTTCTTTTTACTTGCTTTGTTTAGCATTATTAATAATAGTGATTAATTCCTTCTTATCATGTATATCTTTCACACACCTTGACGCTCTATCAGTCGCCTTGAAAAAAGTTCCATTTGCGCCTCTAAACCGTTTTATTATTAAGTTTTTAGGAACTTTTTCCCCGTAAACGGTTGAAACAATCTTCCCTGGTGTTGAATGCTCAACATGCTTAACTTGAATATAGTGAGCATTCCAAAATGTAAACAATCTTTTTTCATTGTTTATTAAACATTTTGGAACGTTCGATCCTATGGACGTTTCAGCTCCATTATAGTTAACTTTTTTAGACCAAATGAAATCATCCTTTGAATTGAATTTTTGTCTGAAATGCCTTATTCTTCCAATTTTTCTTGTATACATGACTTTAAAGCCTTATTCTACAATACTACTAAAAAATCCCGCCATTCCCTTGCTAGTTATTTTTTCTGTAAATGAAGTTTCGATTTCTAGCCAATCAGCCGCCAACGTCGGAACTCTGAACTTTTTAACTCGTAAGCCAGATTTTCTAGAACCTAGCAATCCCGACCAATTAAATGTATATCCTGTTGAAGGCGTGCGAAGTCCAGGCTTTAAAGGCTTATAGGTTAGCAAAGCGTGATTGCCACCAATATAATCTTTTTCACTTTCAAGCCCTTCAGGATTTTTTTCCTCGACAGCTTCCATAATGAAAATTTCTTTAATTCTAAACAAATCAGCCATTTGCTGCAAAGTTACAGAAGCAAGTCCGCTTGTTTGACCTCTATTTATCCTGGCAACGACGTCAGGATGTTCGCACAACGCATCATATACTGCATTTCCAATTGTCAAAGTATTTGGATTTATTCCTGTTTTTCGTTTAACATAACTTCTCATATACAGGATGTCTGCTATTGGTGTTGAATCTGATCTGTTCCAAAAAACAACGTCATTGCTATCTAAATTTGTCGGGTCAACGGTGGTGGATCGTGTATCCTTGCCGCGCAGCGCGTAGTCCCATATATCGCCTGGGTCGCTGGCGACAAAGCAAGTTTCAACCCACTCTTTTTCATGTTTCAATAACTTTTGATGTGTCAACAGTGTAGTGGTGTCCCAATCCAAATCTAAAGAATCGTCAGCATTAGCACGCATTCCATCAGTTACGAGAGCGTGAAGGGCATAATTTTGACACTGATATTTATCCTTTGAAAGAGACCACTGAATGGCAGCACTCTCAGTCCCAGGCTGCCTCACATGCATTTGGCTCCTGAAAAAACTGCCGTCATCATATACATGATAAAAGTCTGACTCCTTAGAAACTGGAATATTTGGGAAGACTTTACTTGCAACATAAGCGGTTTCAGTTTGTAGAGTCATTAGTGAAATTTTTGTCAAAGAAGAGTCAATATGTAAAGCACTTGGAGAAGGTGAAATAAATGCCATTTAATTAAACTCCATAACGTGTAATTTGTGCAAAGACTTCAAAAACAGCACCAGCGCTAACTGTTTCTAACGCAATTCCAATTGAAATTGTTTGAATCGGAATGTCATAAATAGTATCTACGCCAGTAACTGTTCCTTTCTCATCAACAGATTGACTGGGCATAACATATTGACCGGCGGTAATGCCTGCAAATGATTTTACCTTAAAAACACCTTGCAATAAAGCAACCGGAACCCCCAAACCATTTGTGTCAATGTTTTCATTTGGATTCATGGATAAAACACAGGAGGGGCGAGAGGACTGGCCAGTTAGTTTTACAACGCCAATTCCTTGGAATTCAACGATCTCTAGCAAATGAAACTGTTTGTCCCTCAAATCTTCCCCCGCTACCAAAGTTATGCTATTGGTTGCTTGTGTGACAGCCATATTTATCCCCTTATAAGTTTTTATAATCTATCAAATATCATGTAAATAACGTTACAGGATACGTTACAAGTTACGTTACAGGATACGTTACAGGCTACGTTACAGGATACGTTACAGGCTACGTTACAGGATACGTTACAAGTTACGTTACAGGATACGTTACAGGCTACGTTACAGGATACGTTACAAGTTACGTTACAATCTGCGTTACAAGATACGTTACTATTTTATTTGCTGTTATATAAAGCTCTTCCACTTTCAGATTGCAAAACTTTACAATAAGCCTGTTCATATGTAATTTTTGCATCTTTATTCATAAGACTTTGAGTCAATCTTTCAATTTGATCCTCTGAGGTTCCAACTTCAGATCCTTGACTTGTTCCGATTGATTCAAATGCCTTTGACAGCGAATCATTCTTAACTTTCAATTCTTTCATTGCCCATTTTTTTGTTTCATCTGGCAAAGAATCAATCACCTTCAAAAGTTCAGATCGCTGTGCAATTGTTCCTGACAAATTGCCAAATTCGGTATCTGCCCTTTTTTCAAGTTTTTCTTGACATCTAATTTCTTCACTTTCATCGAGTTTTTTTCTAGTTTCATCCAGTTTTTTTGCCATAACAATCATGGCATCACCCATTGATTTTTTTAGCTCTTGCCCACAATTAGTGGTATAAACAATAGGGTCATCAATATATTCTTTAGGATGCTGTTC